>JALSKY010000079.1 GCA_026988585.1 Deltaproteobacteria bacterium | reverse complement strand
TTTATTTTATTAAATGCGGGATGATGGTCTGTTTACAGGATCTCATCCCGCTTTTTTTCATCCTGCACAGTTACATTCTTTTATTTGTAAAATCTCTGGAAAAATCTCCTTCATTGTTGCAACTTGCAGTATCCCGGATAAATTGTGATACAGTTTTTTCTGACACTGCAGTATTGTTGTATGAGGGGAGGCCGGAGTTGGAAAAGCATCGTGATAACATAGGGACAACAGGGGGAGTTTCACCAGCAGGATATTTTCTCGTGGGTTGTCACAGACCATGGTTTACTGTTCTGAATCATCGGCTGGACGATGCCTTGATGGAACTGGGCCGGGATTTGGCAGGCAATCCTGTTGATAACCAGGAAAACTTTCCAGATGGAGATTTGATCTTCAAAAATACTGATGTGGTGTTTGAGGTACCCAATGCCCTTCCTTTCTGGGGCACCACATATATTCTGGGAGGTGTTGCCAGGAATAAGGCACTCAGCCAGGAGAAATTTTCCTTCTTGCCCCATGGCGAGACAGAGTTCTCTGAAAATCCATTGCTCACTGCCTTGAAATCAGGTGCTATTCAGGATGATAGCGGAAAGAGGTTCACTCTTGCCAATCTCCCCCGGCCAATCCTTCTATCTATAGCTCAGACCTGCCGTGACCCTGCCATCCTGACAACCCTTTGTGAGTATTGTTGTAAAATTGTGCGGGATTCAGATGGTCAACCGTCAGGGCTGCTGTTTTCCAGAAACAGTTCGGGAAGAGTGCGTCCTGCCATAACTGATTTCGATCTCTTTGAAACCCTTGGAAACAATCCTGCTCTGCCTGACCATTATAAACGCATAATGCTCTTGAATCCAGGAGTTCAGGGCGAAAATCCTATTGTAGGAGAGTATTTTCACAAGGACAGTGTTCATATTTGGGAATATCTGAGGTCCAATAGCTACATTCCCTGGGGGCATTATGCTGCCAACATGGCTCAGGATTCAGTGAGATATGTTGCAAGAGATTTGGATCTTCAGGATATCAGGGGGTTGCGCCACCTTTATTATCAGCGGATATATTCACAACTTGCTGTCACTCAGGGACAGGAACTCTACAAGCGCGGTCTGTTCACCCCTGATGAACTGGATAGGCTGAGGCTACGCTGTCTGGAATTTATCAGATCCGGTGATTCCAGTTTGGAAGGTGGCCCAAATTTTTCTGCAACCTTGTGGGGCTGGAATTATGGCTATGATTTCGCTCCCTCAGGTGTGAGATTGCATGCCTCTCATCAGCAGATTCACCAGCAGTTTGCATTGATTCCAGATGGTGTTGAACTTCTGCAAAATAAAACAGGTTTTATCCAGAGTTACTGTATTGGTGATCAGGTACAGGCCTTTGTCCAGAATTACCGGGCGACCCATGGAGTGGAGTTTTTTTCAGCACTATTTGCAGCAATAGGTTCCAATGAGCGGTTGGACGGTGACAGGTCCCTTCCAGGAGGCCTGGTGATCTTTGAGGACGACAATATTATTCTCTTGGCACCCAAGGCCCAGAGAAGCCAGGGAGAGGTCCAGATAATCTGCAAGAACGGGGTGGGAAATATTCTTGAAGCAGATACCATGGTGAGAGAGTCCATAGACAGAGGAATCTTCATGGCAATAAGGGGGCTCTCAGCACTTGGTGCCCGGATGGTGACCTGCTACGAGGTATCCGCCAGGTTCCGAAGGGCAGAGGAACAGTGTATGATCTACTGTTTTCTTCCCCGTCATCCTGATTCACCAGGGGCCTTCAGTGAACGACAGGGACGCTGGATCACCGGTCATTTCCCAGAGGATTATGCTTCAGATTTCAGGGATGTCCTGGAAGAGGAGGGTGTGATGGAATAGGGAAATGAGGTGGGGGATAGGCTGAAAGACCGTTCCCCCTATCCATTTCTCATACGCTATCGTTCTCGGTTGCGTACTATTGCCTGTCAGACCTGCAGAAGCTCCTGGACTGAAGGGAAGAAGCTAAGATCTGTATGGGGCAGGAATAGACAGGATACATAGTGGTCCATGAACCTGGGATTGTCACTGAGGTCAAAATGGGTCATCATCTGGGCCACAGTTACCATCTCCTGATATTTTTTCCAGGATAGTGCCATCATCTTTGCCCCGAGCAGGGAGGTGTTACCTGCAAAGAAGAACCGGTCTCTCGGGATGTCTGGAAGAAGGCCAATGGTGATGGCCTGCTCCAGGTCCAGATAGCTTCCAAAATTTCCAGCAAGGACGACCCGTTCTATATCCTGGATGGTCATCCCTACTGATTCCAGAAGGGTAAGATATCCTGCAAACATTGCACCCTTGGCGCGGATCAGATTCTCAATATCTGCCTCAGTGAATACGATATCCTGATCTATGCTGGTAGACTCCTTCTCAACCACCACATATTCGTAGCCGTCTTCCCCTTTTCTTATCCGGTCCGTAGGTAGATCTCGCCTGAATTTTCCCTGCCTGTCTATGGCTCCTGCCAGGAAGAGTCCGGCCAGCAGGCTGATTATGCCTGAGCCACAGATCCCCTTGGCCTTCTTTCCGCCTATGGTAAGGGCCATAGGTTCATAGGTTGCCGGATGGATATCTACCACTTCTACTGCACCGGTAGTGGCCCGCATTCCAAACTTGATGCCCCCGCCTTCAAAGGCAGGCCCGGCTGAACAGGCTGCACATGCCATCCAATCCTGATTGCCCAGCACTATCTCTCCATTAGTGCCGATATCTATGAAGAGGGTAAGTTCAGGATGATGGTTCATGTTGATACCTACAACACCCGCCACAATATCTCCACCAACATAACTGGCCACACAGGGAGCCAGCATCATTCTGGTGTGTGCAGGCAGGTCAAGGCCGATATCCCTGGTGCAGACCGGCGGAAATTCGCTGGCAACAGGAATGTATGGTTGTGCCCGGAGAAATTTGGTTTCCAGGCCCAGGAGAAAGTGACTCATGACAGTATTGGCACCGATGGTAACGAGGTCCAGTCCATTCCTGTCCCTGTTTGTCTTTTTGCACAGTTCAGTGATAAGGCCATTGAGACATTCCACCACCTTTTGCTGCAGTATCTTTAACCCATCTCCTTTTCTGGCGAACTCCATCCTGGAGATCACATCTTCACCATAGCTCACCTGAGGATTATAGTCCGATGCCTCAGATAGCAGGGAACCGCTTTGCAGGTCCAGAAGCTGTGCGGATATGGTTGTGGTGCCGATATCTATTGCAATGCCCATATTGGGCTTGGCATCCCTCTTAGGCTCCACCCGAATGAGCTGTTTCGAGTTGGAAACAGGGGTCTCCATGAAGGTGGCTGATATCTGCCACTCTCCGTCTCTCAAGGCATAAGGAAGCTCGTTGA
>JALSKY010000078.1 GCA_026988585.1 Deltaproteobacteria bacterium | reverse complement strand
TCTGATCATAAACGGCCGGGGCCATCTGAGATGCAAGGAAACGCCTGTAAATAAGGTCATAGAGACGCCACAAATCCCTCTCCAGATGATGCTTGAGACTCTCAGGCGTTCTGTTGACATCGGTAGGACGGATGGCTTCATGGGCATCCTGTGCCAGTTTCCCCTTTTTCAATACACGGCGGCTGGCAGGGAGATACTCCTTGCCAAATTCAGAAGCAATATATTCCCTGGCAGCATTCACTGCCTCATTGGCCACACGCACCGAATCCGTCCTCATATATGTTATGAGCCCGACTGGTCCGCCCTTGCCAATCTCTATCCCCTCATAGAGACGCTGAGCAAGGGTCATGGTCTTTTTTGCTGAAAAACCCAACCGTCTGGCAGCATCCTGCTGCATGGTGCTGGTGATAAAAGGGGCAGGAGGATGTTTCTTTCTCTCTTTCCTGATGACCTTCTTAACCACCAGATCGGCACTGCATAGATATTTTTCTATCTCCCTGGCTGACTTTTCATCTTTGATCTCTATCTTTTTGCCCTTAAGCCCCCAGAGCTTCAGATCTACAGGAGGGGGTTGTGACCCTTCAGCATTGACGGTGATGGTCCAGTACTCTTCAGGAACAAAATTCTGGATCTCCCTTTCCCGGTCACAGATCAGCCGCACCGCCACAGACTGCACCCTTCCAGCAGAAAGCCCACGCCTGACCTTCTCCCAGAGCAGAGGAGAGAGCTCATAGCCTACCAGCCTGTCCAGAATCCTCCTGGCCTGCTGGGACTCGAACCGGCTCTGGTTCAGCTCCACAGGCGACTCAATGGCCCTTCTCACAGCATCCTTGGTGAGTTCATGGAAAAGAACCCTGTGAAACTTCCGACCATTCTTCTTCCTCCCCTTTTTGAGTTCCTGGGCTATGTGCCAGGCTATAGCCTCACCCTCACGGTCTGGGTCAGGAGCCAGATATATATCCTCAACCTTATTGGCAGCTGTCTTGAGCTCCTTGAGAACCTTGCCTTTGCCGCGTATCACCTCATATTCCGGCGCAAATCCATGCTCCTTGTCCACGCCAAGACGCTTCTTTGGCAGATCCTTCACATGCCCAACCGAGGCCTTTATCTCGAAATCCTTACCAAGATATCTCTTTAGAGTTCTTACCTTTGTAGGTGACTCAACAATAACCAGTCCTTTTTTCATGAATCCTCTTTTCCGGACGATGTTGTATTCAACCCGTAACGACTGCCTGGGAAAGAAACAACAACTCCCTTTATCTCCAGACCGAGCAGAACCCGGCTTACTACCTGCACCGGCATTTTACAGGCAGCACAAATAGAATCTATATGTTGCGGCTCTTCAACCAGGTTGTCAATGACCTGTTTCTCTTCTCGTGAAAGATCATCCCGTTCTACTTCATGGGAATGAAAACCCTCACCCACCTCTACACCAAGCTCTTCCAACACTTCTGACGAATCCTGAACCAGAGCCGCACCCTGCTTTATGAGACGATGGGGGCCCTGACTGCCCCAGGAAAAAACAGTGCCTGGCACTGCCATCACATCACGCCCCTGCTCGGCAGCCAGCCTGGCAGTAATAAGGGAACCGCTCCTGGATCCTGCCTCCACCACCACTACAGCCATTGACAACCCACTGATGATGCGATTCCTTTCTGGAAAATGGGAGGCATCAGGAGGTGTACCAGGGGGATATTCTGTAACTACCGCCCCCTGCTCTACCATCTTCTCCTCAAGGCCCCTGTGGTGCTTAGGATATACTTGGTCTATTCCACACCCTTTTACCCCTACAGTCAGTCCGCCTGCTTCCATGGCAGCCTGATGCGACACTCCATCAATCCCTGCAGCAATGCCTGATATGACCACCAGCCCTGCAGCAGCAACTCCTCCAGCCAGCCTGGACGCCACAGAGCGGCCGTAGGAAGAGGCGCGCCTGGAACCAATAATGGCAACACCTTTTTTTTGAAGCAGATCGGGATCACCTCTTCCATAAAGGACGACCGGCGGATCATATATCTCAAGAAGACGGGGAGGATAGGCGGCTGAACCAGGATGAATCACCCATGCCCCCAGCTTTTCTGTCCTGGATAGGATGGCAGAGACCCTCTTCATATCCGGCCCCTTTGCAAGATTCTGGGCTAGATCGGTCCCAACCCTGTTCACAGCACAATAATCCCATACGGAATGCCCCCAAACATCCCTGGCGCTTCCGAAATGTTTTACAAGCCTGTGTGCCAGGACACTGCCTATGCCGGAAACACCCTGCAGGGCTATCCATGCCTCTTTCTCACTCAAACTGTTCTCTTTCATTTTCATTGTCAACCCGTATATAGATATCTTTAATGTATGATCGACCCGAAAAGGCTACTGTCTAAAAAAAATCGAAGCAGTTCCGCTGTTCACAAACATTGTTTGAAGAACGGATATCTTCTGATAATCTGTGAGAAAAAACGCATAATATAAGAAGATATGGGAAAAACAGTATTTCACAAGGCAATTCAGGAGTACAGCTCCTATCTCATGGCAGAAAGGATGGCATCCCCAAACACTGTTGCTGCCTATCAGCGGGACCTCAGAGATTTTGCTGAATTTCTGAGAAAAAATGACAGGCGATTGCAAGATGTTGACCCAAGGGAGATACGCCTATGGCTGAACGGGCTCAGGAACCGCGGGCTGCAACGGAGTTCCATTGCCAGAAAGCTCTCGGCGGTCAAAGGGTTCTTCAAATTTCTTCAGCGCCAGGGAGAGATAGAGTTTAATCCTGCAGAACCCATCTCTTTCTCCCTGCAAGGCCGCAAATTACCTGCATGTATGAGTGTGGATCAGACCTTTGCCATGATAGAGGTAAGGGAGCCCACAGGAGGAAGGAGAGAAACCTTTCAAAATATAAGGGACTTCGCCATGTTAGAACTCCTCTACAGCACGGGTGCTCGTGTGAGTGAAATATCCGGCATAGACTGTGATGATATCAACTGGGAGGTCGAAACCATTCGAGTTAAAGGTAAGGGAAGAAAGGAACGGATCATACCCTTTGGGAAAAAGGCGCGAAAAGCCCTTGTATATTATCTGGAAGAGAGGGACAACCTGCTGAAAAAGAGGGGACGCAGGGATGAGTCAGCCCTGTTTCTGAACAGATCAGCAACGCGACTTAGTCCAAGAACCATTCAGAGAATAGTGGCCAAGAGAAGGTTGCTTACCGGTTCCGGCCTGCGAATAACCCCCCACACCTTCAGACACTCCATGGCCACACATCTGCTGGAATCAGGTGCCGATCTTCGGGTTATCCAAGAACTTCTGGGGCATGTATCAATCTCCACAACCCAAAGATATACCCATGTGAACATGGCAAAACTGGCTGAAATCTATGACAAAGCCCACCCTAGGGCAAAAAAAAAGTGACTGGCCTCTACAATATAGTAAGGTTCTCAAAAAAGTAAGGTTCTCAAAAAGGTCTGAATGGCATCAGGTATCCTTGCACTACTCGACGACGTAGCCGCACTCATGGATGATGTGGCTGTCATAGGTAAACTGGCTACGAAAAAGACGGCTGGAATCCTTGGCGACGATCTGGCAGTAAATGCTGAAAAAGCTACAGGATTTCCCCCCTCCCGGGAGCTTCCGGTTATCTGGCAGATCACTAAGGGTTCGTTTATCAACAAGATGATCATCCTGCCTGCCGCATTCATCCTGAGTATTCTGGCACCCTGGCTCATTGTCCCGGTACTTATCGCTGGCGGGGTTTACCTGGCCTATGAGGGGGCAGAAAAGATTTTTGAGTGGCTTATTTACAGATTTTCATCAGATGTCACCCATTCACCTGCAAAGGAGACCGGACATTCCTACATAGAGACCTCCCCGGATGAAACTGAGAGGGAGAAGATCAAATCAGCCATCAGAACAGATTTCATCTTGTCCATCGAAATCGTTATAGTGGCCATAGGGACAGTAACTGATCAACCGATCTGGATCCAGATGGTAGTTGTCTCATTTGTGGCTCTGTTAGCGACTATTGGGGTGTACGGGCTTGTGGCAGCCCTGGTCAAGATGGATGATCTTGGCCTGAAACTGGTAGAGATTGGTAGAGGCCAAAACCGTATATTGGAAAAATTGGGAATAGCCTTGATAAAAGGCCTGCCTCTCACAATAAGGATGCTGGGCATTATAGGTACATTAGCCATGCTCATGGTGGCAGGAGGAATTTTCATCCATAACATCCATCTGCTGCATCCTGTAACTGCCATTCCATCCCCTCTGGCAGAAATATTAACAGGAGGCATTATAGGGATACTGGCCCTATCTGCACAACAGGGGATTTACAGAATAAAAAGGAAATTTCTGAGAACAGACAGAAAGAGGAAAACAGACATTAAATAGGAGAGAACTTATGGAGTTCGGAAAACACCAGATGCCAAGAGACCTTAGAGAGGTCAAAATGCCTGATGGTCGCCAGATCCGTTCACTGGCTACCTTCATACCCTTCATCCTGATAGCCTTCATTTTATGGAATTGCTGGTACACGGTAGAGCCGGAAGAGGTGGGAGTGGTTCTAAGGTTTGGCAAATTCGTCAAGGAAACCCCGCCTGGCCTACACTTCAAACTCCCACCACCATTTGAAAAGGTCATAAAGGTCCCTGTGCAAAGACAGCTCAAGGAGGAGTTTGGCTTCAGAACCGCTATTCCAGGGGTACGAACCACATATGTGGACAGAGATTATCACAATGAATCATTGATGCTTACAGGGGATCTCAATGTTGCAGTTGTAGAGTGGATAACCCAATACAGAATAGGAGATCCCTATAAATTTCTCTTCAAGGTCAAATCCCTGAGACAGACCTTCAGGGATATGAATGAGGCTGTAATGAGAGCTGTGGTTGGAGACAGAACAGTCAATGAGATCCTGACCACTGGAAGACAGGAACTGGCTGATGTAGCCAAGGTAAAGCTTCAGAAACTGTGCGATCAATATGAAACAGGTATAGTGATTGAGCAGATAGTCCTTCAGGACGTGAATCCGCCTGATCCTGTCAAACCATCCTTCAATGAGGTAAACCAGGCCCAGCAGGAGAAGGAAAGAATGATCAATGATGCCCTGGCAGAATACAACAAGGTCATCCCGCGGGCAAAGGGAGAGGCCCTGCGCACCATACAGGAGGCAGAGGGTTACGCCACGGACAGGATAAACAGGGCCAAGGGAGATGCAGTCTTCTTCAATAGGCTCCTGGATGCCTACATCATGGCCCCGGAAATTACCAGACGCCGCCTCTACCTGGAGACCATGGATGAGATCTACACCAAGATCACAAAGAAGATCATAGTGGATCAGGCCGTAAAAGGGATCCTGCCCATGCTCCAGCTTACCCAACCCACCGAAAAAGGAGGAAAATAACATGAAAATCCTTTCAGGGATATCCATAGTGGGTATCATTCTGGCCATCCTTATCCTGGGTGGATCATTCTATACAGTCAATGAGATGCAGCAGGTGATAATAACCCAGTTTGGAAAGCCGGTTGGCAATCCCATCACTGAACCCGGCCTACACTTCAAGCTGCCCTTTGTCCAGACGGCCAACTATTTTGAAAAACGTTTTCTCGCCTGGGATGGGGACCCAAACCAGATTCCCACTGCAGACAAAAGATTTATCTGGGTGGATACTTATGCACGCTGGAGGATTGCGGATCCACTTCTCTTCTTCCAGAGGCTAAGAAATGAACGTATAGCCCAGACCAGGCTGGATGATATCCTGGATGGAGGCACAAGGAACGTAGTTGCCAGACACAAGCTGATAGAGCTGGTCGTTACTGGAGAGCATAAAGCCACCGAAGAGAAGGTGAAATATGGCCGTGCCCAACTTGCGCAAGAGGTCTTGGAAAATGCCAAACCCAAGGTAAAGGATCTTGGAATCGAGATCATCGATTTCCGATTCAAACGGATCAACTATGTTGAAGATGTTAGGAAAAAGGTCTATGCCCGCATGATTGCTGAGAGAAAAAGGATTGCTGAACAGTTCAGGGCTGAAGGCGCTGGTGAAGCTGCCAGGATTGCCGGCGACAAGGATCGAGAGCTCAAGAGGATCACATCCGAGGCATACAGAAAGGCCCAGGAGATAAAGGGCGGGGCAGATGCCGAAGCAGCCAAGATATATGCAGAAGCATATAAGAGAGACCCGGAATTCTTTGCCTTTCTGCGCACACTTGAAAACTACAAACGCTCTCTTATGGGAGATACAACCCTGGTGATCTCAACTGACAATGATCTGCTCAGGTATCTCACACATATAAAGGGCGATGATGCAAAATAACAATCAGGCCCGGCCATCGGGAACATACGGGACAAACAGTTCCAGGATTACCTCTTTATCCTGAATGGCATGACAGCATAGAGGCCAAAAGACCAGTCCATGACTGAACAGAGCGGGAGCAACCAGAAGGCTGCTCCCGCTTTCACTCAATAATCCCAAACTTCATGCGGCCCGTAAATCCCTGCCGCACCCACAATGCCCAAAAATAGAACGCAGCACTCTCTATTTTCAGGATAAACTGTACATCCGGCTATCTTGCAGCGAAGCAGGATCAGATCAGAAACAGGGAACCGGGCAGCTCTGGTATTTCCTTGCATCCGGCTATCTCTCCACTCTGCAACCGTTCCAGGCCTGCTGCATGAATAAGGACATTCCTGAACCCCTGATCCGGATATATGGTAACTACAAGCCTGGCATCTGCAGCCCCCGATCTGATCCTGGCACCTGCCCATTCCCTGAGTGCCCTGATATCCTCATCATCCAGAAGGGCTGTGGCAGAATTGGCATCCATTGCACCCGCTTTTCCCATCTTATCCAAGACCCTGGTGAACATCTCCCGGACATCTTCAGGGATCGCTTCCAAATCCCTCTGTTTAATGGATAAAGGGAGCTCTATAATGTCCAAACCGCTTTTTCCACTCATTGACTCATAAGCCATATCCATGAGATCCTTTACAGCTATGCTCTCTCCAAGGGGGAGACAGACAGCCCCATCAGCCTCAAATGCTATACCAGAGGCACATGCCAGGATGGCCCATGCCCTGAGCCTCTCTCGTGCCCTTGGAAGTGGTGTCATCATCTGAGGCAGAAGCCCTGCAGCAAGGTAACCTGCCATATTTTCATCACCATCTACCAGCTCTCTCAGGCGTCCAGCCTCCATATCCACATGAAACAGCTCCATATCCACTTGATCCTGCTGCATGTCCGCCTCCTGGGAGAGGGTTAGGAATAGCCTGGCATCGAACAGCGTATCCTGCTCTCTTCCGCCCTTTATCCGGGATGCCAGCTCCTGAATCTCCTCAGCACTGGTGCCTGCTGTCATCTCCCGCTGATAATAGATGTCGAAATCCTTTTCTATCCTCATCTGATCTCCCCAGGATCTCAACCCCTTGAAGGTCTTTTGAAACTCTTCCTCCTGCTCCGGAGTGAATATCTCAGGGACGAAGGGCTGAACCCCGGCCAAATGGTGGAAAAGGGAGCCCCATCCATCTCCTTGGCCATCTTTTTTCAAAGACTCCTCCTCCTGAAGTGTAACTGGAAGGCCGCTGCTGGCAGCAAGCACCTGTACCTTGTTACAAAAGGGGGCCAAAAGTGCTCTTGTCCTCAACTTTGCATAACATACCGGATAGAGAAAGAGATCCGGCAATCCTGTCCCTTGCTGATTCATCATCTGTAACACTCCCCTGCTGCAATAATTTATTTGCCAAATGGATAACGAAATAGAAGCATCTTCTGCCATCCATACAACTGTGTGGATTCTGCAGTATCATTTTGTCGAAGCCATTCCATCCCTGGACACCCTGCCTTAGACAGAAGACAAAAGAGTTGTATTGACTCCAGACCAATGCACGACTTATAGTTTTAAGACAGTATTTGGATAAAGCCAAGAAGATTACCGGCTTCAGATGCAATTGTTATCTTATCCATAACTTGATGAGAAAAACAGGGGTATTGCCATGAAACAGGGCACAAAAAAAAATAATTCTGCCAAAAATAGGACCGACAGGAAACGTCTTGCAGAATATCTGGGTTATCTGCCCAAATTCATGCGACTCATCGTCAATCTCCTGAGGGATCCCAGGGTATCTGCCACAGACAAGGCAATTCTCGGCGCTACCGTTGCCTATGTGCTGAATCCGGTGGACCTTGTCCCAGATTGGATACCGTTTCTTGGCATGGTGGATGATATCTATCTGGTGGTACTGGCACTGCTCAGAATGGTTCTCCGCACAGAAGAAGAGGTGCTTCTGAACCACTGGGACGGCCCCCAGGACCTTATCCTGCTCTTGAGAAATACAGCACACTGGGCGGTTGGCTTCCTGCCCAAGAAAATCCAGGATGCTCTGATCGCCAGAATAGACAACGACGAGAATAAAGGAAATCATGACCAAAGATCCTGACAAACGTGAAGAAATCTCCAGGCTTACCAGCCTGGTTACTGCTTCTGGCTGAGCGGCCAAGATAGGTCCGGGAGACCTGGAAGAAATTTTGTGCAGCCTTGCGCTCCCGCACAGCCCTGATCTCCTCATGGGACTGGAGACAGGGGCAGATTGTGCTGTGTATCGGCTCAACTCCAAAACGGCAATTGTCCAGTCCCTGGATTTTTTCACGCCAATCATTGATGATCCGTTTCTGTTTGGCCAGATAGCGGCAGCCAACTCCCTGAGTGATATATATGCTGCTGGAGCAAAACCGATACTTGCCATGAACATCGTCTGCTTTCCACTGAAAAAGAGGCCCAAGGAGGAACTCAAGGCGATACTGCAAGGAGGCCTCTCCAAGATAAAGGAGGCAGGGGCACTTCTATCTGGAGGTCATAGCGTTGAAGACCCAGAGCCCAAATATGGCCTATCTGTAACAGGAATAGTAGATCCGGACCGTTTTCTGAGCAACAGGGGGGCAAAGCCAGGTGATTGGCTTCTTCTCACAAAACCGGTGGGAACCGGCATCCTTGCCACAGCCCACAAGGCAGGCCTGCTTGATCAGGAGAGCCTGGACATCATGATAGATACCATGAGGACATTGAACAGGAGAGCCTCAGAGCTCATGGTTCAGATGAATGCCCATGCAGTAACCGACATAACAGGCTTTGGGCTTGGGGGACATGCCATAGAAATGGCAAGGGCCAGTGGATGCAGGATTATCCTGGATGCTGCTGAGATTCCGGTGCTGCCAAGGTGTGTGGAATTTCTCCAGATGGGCTTTATACCTGAAGGAGATTATGAAAACAGGAAATACTGCTCCAAACTGGTAAAGATCCGCGAAGGCATGGACGCTTCCCTGATTGACATAGTATTCGATGCCCAGACCTCAGGAGGACTGCTCATATCCCTTCCTCCCAAGGAGGCAGAGGCCATGATGAAACAACTGAAAAGGGATTATCCCCTGCCCTGTGCCATCATTGGCAGGATAGAGCAGGGTGAGCCTGGGCTGCACATACAGTAAGCAAGCTGCAGCTACTGGCCCATATTACTCTGCGGTCAAAATAAAAAACGGCTTGGCCAGAAAACAGGTGAAAGCCTGAAACTATTTGCCTTCTTCAATCAACTGATCGAGAACCGGTTTGAGATCCTCTTCGCTGACCATCCCCATAAACCGTTTCTTGATCCTGTGTTCCCTGTCCAGTATGAAGGTAACAGGCAGTGCATATATATTGCCGTAATCCTTAAGCACCTTGGATGTCCCAAGAAGTACCGGGAAATTGATTCCAAGTCTCTGGATGAACAGAGGCAGAACCATTTCAGGATTATTGTCAACTGAAATGGCAACGACCTGAAATCCTTTTGGACCATACTCTTTCTGAAGTCTTACAAAATCCGGCATCTCCATCCTGCATGGTGGACAATAGGTAGCAAAAAAGTTTATCAGGACCACTTTGTCCTTATAGTCCGACAATTCGACAGCATCTCCTTTCAGATTGAGGAGGGTAAATCCAGGAGCATGCTCATCATCTGCCTTGCCTTGACAGGCAGAGGTGATCAGTAACAACAGTGTGGCAAACAGGGCTACCAAAGTTTTTGATGATATCTTCATGAAATATCTCCACTTTTTCTCTTCTCTTCATCCTTGAAACTTTGCTGTTTCATAAATTGTAATATCAAACCGTAATCACTCCTGGAATTGCTGCAATTCTTCTATCAGCTCCCCGAGGAGAGAGGCCTCTCTCTCAAGAATAGCCTCACCTTTCCTTGCAGATGCCTTGGACGGATCCCCCCAGACACCACCCTTCCAGAACTTCAGCTTGTTGCGGGCAATGATGAACTTGGGAAAAGATGGAAACTCCGCTGGAGATGTGCCATGTACCAAATCCTTTTTCAAGGCCAACATCAGTGAGGTTTCCACCTCGCCTGCATGGGAATCTCCTGGCGTCTCCACAAGACCATCAGGCAACATTTTTATCAGGTCTATTATGGAGAGTACGGCAAACCTGGCCTCCTCCAGGGTTTCCAGCAGTTCATCACAGGCGTTAAGCAATGTGGCCATGTGGGTGCCACCAGCATGACCTGACAGCAACACAAAATAACGCAATCCTTGATAATACATGGATGTTATGAGATCCTTTACCAGGAGAGTCAGGGATGCAGATGAGAGCCCTATGGTCCCGGGATGCTGGCTGGTGCTTCGGCAAAGCCCATACCAGAGCGGAGGTGCAGCCATCACTCCAGATATCTCTGCTGCACGCTGAGCAAGAGCAATGGCATGATAGGTGTCAGTGCCCAGTGGCAGATGGGCCCCATGCTCCTCCACCGACCCAAAGGGAATTATAACGGTCTTCTTGCCACTGGAGAGCTCTTTTGCAAAATCATTCATTGTAATCTGTTCAATTAGCATGCTCAAAATTTACTTATTTCAAGTTTCTGTGTCAAACATCTTGATTTTTTTCTGGAGTTTTTCTGTTTTTTGGGGTTGACTTTACTGTATAAAGAGGATAATTAATATCTTAATTACTTTTTGTGCAAAATCCATTGCATTCGAAGAGGAAAGAAAATGAGACTCACCAGGGCAGGAGAATATGCTATTAGATGTATTCTTTATCTCTCACTGAAAGGTAAAGGTGTCCTTTCCAGCAGAAAAGAGATTGCAGAACATTGTGAAATTCCGCCAAAATTTCTTGCAAAGATCGCACAAGATCTGGCAAGGGCCCGAATTATCGAGATAAAGCAGGGGCCCAAAGGAGGCTTTATTCTCTCAGAGGAGCCATCCAAGATATCGCTACTTGAGGTGGTGGAGGCCATCATCGGAGAGATCTACCTGAATGACTGCGTTGCCAGGCCAAACAGCTGTGATGCCAGTGAATCCTGCTCGGTTCATTCAGTATGGAACAATCTAAGAAACCAGCTCAGGGAGTCAATGGGCAAAATCACCTTCGATATGCTTATAACAGAACCCCATTGTGTGCTAAAATTCAAACATATGGGAAAAGATCAGGACGGTGTCACAACGACTGCTCAAGATGGATAAAAGATAAAGGTGGAGAGAGAAGGGGGCAGAGATGTTTTTTCTGAAAAAAAACTCTGAAGAGAGGGGAATAAAAGGGTTTTTCAAAAACATTGCAGACCTTTACATTGACGGGTTCAGGTCCATGACCGTGGGCAGGTCTCTTTGGAAAATCATTCTTATCAAACTTTTCATCATGTTTGCCATACTGAAGCTCTTTTTCTTCCCTGACGTAATGAAAACACACTTCTCTTCAGATCAGGAACGTGCGGAACACGTTGCCAATCTCCTGACCACCGTGAACAACAGATAGAACTCCCTTTTCTCACACCTTAACAATATTAAAATTTTATCAAAACAAGTAACAGTTAAAGGAGGATGGAATCATGTTAGAGCAGGTTGATTTGAGTTTGGTCAACTGGTCCAGGGCACAGTTTGCGCTCACTGCCTTGTATCACTGGATCTTTGTACCGTTGACCCTGGGGCTTTCGTTTCTATGTGCATTTTTTGAGACCATTTATATCAAGACAGGGAATCAGGAGTGGAAAAACCTTACCAAGTTCTGGATGAAGCTCTTTGGTATCAACTTCGCCATTGGAGTTGCAACAGGTATAATCCTGGAGTTTGAATTTGGTACCAACTGGGCCAACTACTCATGGATGGTTGGTGACATCTTCGGTGCCCCTCTTGCCATCGAGGGTATCGCAGCCTTCTTTCTCGAGGCAACTTTTTTTGCGGTTATGTTCTTCGGGTGGAACAGGGTAACTCCAAAGTTCCATCTCTTTTCCACCTGGATGGTTGCCGTAGGATCCAACCTTTCTGCCCTCTGGATCCTGGTGGCCAATGGCTGGATGCAGTACCCAACAGGCATGGCATTCAATCCCGATACAGCCAGATTTGAGATGCAGAGCTTCTTTGACGTCGTATTCTCTCCATACGCCATCAGCAAATTCACCCATGCCACCACATCAGGTTTCGTATTTGCATCCACTTTCGTCATTGCCATCTCTGCATACTATCTTGCCAAGGGCAGGCATCAGTTAATGGCCAAGAGAAGCATAGCAGTAGCATCTGTGTTCGGTCTCATTGCTACACTGATGCTCTCCTTCAGTGGTGACGAAGCAGCATTCAAAGATGCAAAACATCAGCCCATGAAACTGGCAGCAATGGAAGGGCTGTGGGATGGAACCACCAAGGCCCCCTTGGTGGCCTTTGGCCTCATAAACGGGGTAAAACAGCCTGGAGACAAGCAGGAACCCTTCGTTTTCGAGTTCAAAATCCCTGGTCTTCTCTCAATTCTTGCCACAAGAGATATAAATGGGTTTGTACCTGGCATCAATGATCTCATCTATGGCAACTCTGTACATGGCATTGTTGGTGCCGTGGAAAAGATTGAAAAGGGAAAAAAGGCAATCACTCTTCTTGCAGAATACAAGGAGGCCCAAAAGCAGGGTTTTGAAAACAAGGCCCAGGAAATCCGGGAAGAACTCCGGCAGTATGAAGACTATCTGGGTTACGGCTATCTGGAGAGGCCGGAGGATACTGTTCCCCCTGTAGCCTTAACATTCTATTCATTCCATATCATGGCAATGGTTGGCGGGGCACTGCTCCTGATATTTGCCATATATCTCTTCTATACGGTTAGAGGCGGCATCGAAAAGGCCACCTGGCTCTGGCCCTTTGGCGTATTTGCCTTTGTCCTTGCATTCCTTGCAGGAGAGGCAGGATGGATTGTTGCAGAGGTTGGAAGACAGCCTTGGGCCATTCAGGATCTACTACCGGTCCATGTGGCCAGGACAGACATTCCTGCTGGCAATGTCAAGACAACGTTCTTCATGTTTCTCATCATCTTTACCGCACTGCTAATCGCAGAGATAAAGATCATGTTCAAGCAGATAGCCATTGGACCAAAGGAGGTAAACTAAAATGATTGGCAGCCTGGAATATTCAACCCTTCAGCAAATATGGTGGATTCTCGCCTCTGTAGTAGGTGCTTTGTTTCTCTTTCTTACCTTTGTGCAAGGTGGCCAGACGCTGCTATGGCAGCTCGGAAAGAATGAGCAGGAAAAAAATCTCATAATCAACTCCCTGGGAAGGAAATGGGAGCTTACATTCACAACCCTGGTCCTGTTCGGTGGCGCCCTCTTCGCCGCATTCCCAAAATTTTATGCAACCAGCTTTGGTGGCGCATACTGGGTGTGGATTGCCATTCTCTTTACCTTTATCGTACAGGCAGTAAGTTATGAGTTCAGAAAAAAGGCAGGTAATCCTTATCCACCACAGGTCTATGAGATCTTTCTCATGATCAACGGTTCCATAGGTGTCCTGCTCATAGGAACCGCTGTTGGCACATTTTTCACCGGTGCTAATTTCGTACTGGATGAATATAACCTTATGAAATGGACCAACCCCATGAGGGGGCTTGAGGCCGCACAGAACCTGTTCAACATCTCCCTGGGACTATTTCTGGTGTTCAATGCAAGGGTACTGGGAGCGCTCTATCTCCTGAACAATATCAACTACTCCAGCAACCAAGAACTGGAGACCCGGACCAGAAAGGCTGTACTGCACAACTTCATTGCAGCCCTTCCATTCTTGCTCATAGTGGTTGTTGGCCTCCTTATCATGAAGGGGTTTGCAGTGGACCCAAACACGGGAACAGTTTATGTTGAGCCGTACAAGTATCTCAAGAACCTTCTGGCAATGCCTCAGGTGCTGCTGCTTCTTCTGGCTGGCCTCGGTTTGGTGATCTACGCCGTATATTCTGCCTGCTTCACCCCGAGCGACAAAGGTATCTGGTTTGCGGGAGTTGGCACAGTACTGGTAGGGCTGGCAGTATTCTTCACTGCCGGATTCAACAACACCCCGTTCTACCCCTCTCTGGCAGATCTGCAGTCCAGTCTCACCATACATAACGCATCCAGCTCTCACTACACACTGACTGCCATGACCTATGTGGCATTCCTTATTCCTGTGGTGCTGGGTTACATCGCTTATGTTTGGTGGCAGATGGACAGCAAGAAACTCTCACCAGATGAGGTAAAGGATTCAGACGCATATTAAAACAGGATAGAGATAAAACATAAAACTCAACTATCAGGAGGACAAAGATATGCAGGCAGTACTTTTATTGGGATGGTTCGTAACCATAGGGGCCTCCCTAACAGCCATAATGGCGGTTTTGAAAAAAACCGATCTCCTTTAAAAAATGGATTGACAACAGGTGAAAACAGGGTTATTCTTATCATAAAGATAAATTAAATAATTATAGTCCTGTTTGTTCAACTTGAAGGGAGGCAGCTATGGCACACCATAGAAACATGACCATGACACTGGAAGAGTTGAGACAGAAAAGGGAGATTGTCAACCAGATCGACTGGAGCATGACCCCTGAAAAGGCAGTGGACATGTATCTCGAATGGGGTGCCGGCTGGACCAGGGGCAATGACTTTGTCAGGAGTGAAAATGATGAATCATACTATTTCGTTGTCTATGACTGGGAGTCTCCGCCCCAGGTCACCCTCATAAGACGAAACTCCAGGGAGGCAGAAGAGCTGGCAAAGATTCCTGTAACCCAGGAGCTCTTCCGGGCCTCCATAGAAGAGGGAGGTTTCAGACCAGGAGTAGGCGTTTATCCGCCTAACAGAGAGTTGAAACAGTGGCTCTCAGAACTGCTGGATGGCCCTCCGGTAGAGTGCAATGTTGAATAGGTAACCGTTTTCTACGCAGCAAACCCTCCTCAGACCCCTTCAGGATCGCCTGAAGGGGTTTTTTCATTTTTTCACAGTTCTCTCACTCCTGCCGATTCGTGAGGCAGCAGAAGATCTCTCCTGCCCTCCTTGGGGAATCATCAGTCTTTCAAGCACCCTGCGCTGGGCTGCCCGCTCACTCCTTTTCCGGGCAACAAATATCCTTTTTCCCCCAGGAATACTGAGCCCTGTAACATACATGGCAGTTGATAGAGTGCCTGGAGTAGGGGTAAAATCCTGGAACTGCCTGACTGAAAGTCTCAATTCCCGAAGCCTTCTTGCCATGGCCTTCATATGATCCAGGGTACAACCAGGATGGGCAGTGATAAAATAGGCAGTGACCTCTGCCCTACCTGATCTTCCCCTGACCTTTATCTCTCTGACCATCTTGAGAAACCGTACCAGCAGATCGCCGTCAGGCTTGTGCATAAACCGAAGCACCTGGCTTTCAGTATGCTCAGGAGCAATCTTCAACGCCCCGGGAGTATGGTTGCGCACAATCCGCTCCAGAAGTTCAGGAGTCCGGATCAGGAGATCCATACGGAGACCAGATGAGACAAAAAGATGTTCTACACCCTTTATGCGGGACACCTGCTGCAGGAGTCTGCTGAACCGGCTTCCATCTATCTTGAGATGACGGCAAAGGGAAGGGAAGAGACAGTCACGCCTGCTGCAGAGATCCATCCGGTCACAACGGACTCCATACAGATTGGCAGTAGGCCCTCCGAGGTCTGTGATGGTTCCTCGAAAACCGGGCATTGCAGCCACCATCTCCGCTTCCTTTATCACAGATCCTGGTGAACGACTTACAACCCTCGCCCCCTGGTGTCTATTGATGGCACAAAATGCACAATTCCCGCAACACCCCCTGACCACGGTTATGGAGTGGCGTATCATCTCATAAGCAGGTACCTGACCAAAAAAAGGATGCACCATTCTGGAAAACGGGAGTTCATAGAGCTGGTCCAACTCTGTTGTTGTCATGGATGAGGCCCTTCTGTTCTGCCAGATCCACTGACCTGACTTCTGTCTCTGAACAAGCACTGGAGGATCAGCACTCCTGGTAGCTCTGTCTATTGCAATCTCTGCTTCCAGAAACCTGGTCCTGGCCTGGGCAATCTCATTCCATGAGGGGAGAAATATCAATTCGTTTCCACAACTCCCGATTCTTTCTTGAAACTCCCTTTGAGACAACCTCTCACACGTACCAGCAATGCCAGAAGGATTGACGCCATCATCAAGCATCCTGGCAATCTCCAGTATGGCCCGCTCTCCCATCCCGTAAACAAGAAGGTCTGCCTTGGCATCGGTCAGGATTGAATTTCTGAGTAACTGCTGCTGAAAATCATAATGGATGAACCTTCTTAGGGATGCCTCAAGCCCGCCTGCAACCAGAAACACACCAGGAAAGGCTTGGCGAACCAGATTGGCATATCTTATCACTGCCCGATCAGGCCTTCGCCTCCCAGTTTTTCCCCTGTCCATGTCCGGAAAATATGGATTGCCCTCCGGACTGTAGGCATCTGTGTCGCGCACCCTGCAATTACCGGTATAGTTGGCAACTATGGAATCCAGGTTCCCCGCTGAAACCCCGAAGAAGAGACGAGGACGCCCCAGGGCAGATATATCCTCAAGGGTATCCAGCCTTGGCTGGGAGATTATGCCCACACGAAAGCCATGGGCTTCAAGCCACCTGCCAATGAGACTTATGCCAAAGGAGGGGTGGTCAATATATGCATCACCGGTGACCAGGACAACATCCACCTGATCCCATCCCCTTTCTTGCATCTCGATACGATTTATGGGCAATAATGGAAAATCAGATCGCCTGCCCCTCACCTTTACCCCCTAATTCAATACTACCGTATTTACGTTGTGATGTTTTCATTACTCTTCCCCGCCCAGGATATCCTCCCAATACCGATTTGGCAGGGCCAATCTTCCTACAAGCCAGCACTCCACGCCAAAGGGAAGATAGCCGCCGTAACCCAGAAGAGGCATCTCGAATATGTGAAACCTGCCGACATAGGGGATCATATAGATCCATTTTGCCTGGCTGTGATAGTTCCACATCTCCCAGAAAAATCCGCAGATCAGCCCGGCAAATGCAAGAGATATCAATCTTGACCAGTCTCCTTGGGCTGCAGGGCTGAAAACAACTTCACGTCCATAAAGATAGTCCAGGGAGGTAATTGCAATCATGGGACTCACCCAGAGCAGCCAGAAAAACTGGTCTGGATAGATGGATATGCAGGAGAGACAGGCCAGTGATAGGAGAAGAAGAGCGGTGATATGCCCCCTGCGGAAGGGAATCCTTACCGGAACCCATCTCTTGAAAATGGACGCCCCTCCGGTCAAACAGAGAATCAGCTCATGCACTGAAAGCACCGCAGGCAGTACGGTAGAGAAGCTTATGGAGGCAGTGACTACATAGCCAAGAGGAGTAAAATCATCCACTCCCAGATAATACCAGTTCTGGACAAACCGGTTCAGGTACTCGAAGTACCACCAGAACAGGGCGCTCAAAGGAAACATAAGCAGGAATCCGGTTCTGAACCGGGTCATCAAACAGCTTCCCTTAATGGCATTGGTGACACCATTCACTAAAAAGATGAAACTGAACCAGATCGGTATATAGGTGTAGACCTGTACAGGTGCCATGCAGGGAAATCGGTTCCAGGCTATAATCCAGCTAACTACAAGGGAAAAGGCTGCCAACCAGCCCCACCAGGGCAGAGCCCTCATCTTCAATGGAATACAAAACCTGCAGCATCTTTTCCAAAAGGCATTCAAAAGATGCCGGACCACTGGCACAAGAGATGCCAGCTCAAACATTGCAAGAGAGATGAATACAGGCCAGGAGAATGGATGATGCTGTACGTAGATGGTCCTTGGCGGAAATTCCAGATATGGGCCTATCTTCTTCCCTGTGATAATAACCCCAACAAGCGGAGCAATAACCATTGACAGAAAAACCACAGGATAGAACAGATTTAGAGGGAGTGACTTATTCGGTTTCACGCATTAAGATTACTTCAGTTTTAAGCAGTTTCAAACCTTGCATCTGCAGTGATCAACCTGCTATCTCCATGAGCAGGACGGGATTACCCAGGGGTGTCCTGCATTGCACTGCTGGAGCTATCTTAGAAAATCTGGAATCGAGGAGAGAGGATCATGGATGTTTCATTGTCACAGGCCTTTTTCAAAAGGGCCCAGGAGATAATCCCTGGTGGAGTGAACAGCCCTGTACGGGCATGTAAATCTGTAGGTTGCGATCCATTGTTTGTTGAAAGGGGAAATGGCCCCTATGTAACTGATGTAGATGGTAACGTATTCATAGATTACGTCTGCTCCTGGGGGCCTATGATCCTCGGGCACGACCACCCCCATGTCAGGGCGGCAGTTTCTGAAGCCTTAGAAGGAGGAACAAGCTTCGGGGCACCCACCTGGCGGGAGGTGGCCCTGGCAGCAAAGATAGTGGAGTATGTCCCCTCTATCGAGAAGGTGCGGCTGGTCAACTCAGGAACAGAGGCGACCATGAGCGCCATTAGGCTGGCAAGGGGTGTCACTGGAAGGAAAAAGATTCTGAAGTTTGATGGCTGCTATCATGGCCATGCAGATTCATTTCTTGTCAAGGCTGGATCTGGTGTTGCCACCCTTGGCATCCCTGGCAGCCCTGGAGTGCCAGAGGAGATAGTTGCAAACACCATATCCATCCCCTTCAACGACCAGGGGCTCCTTGAAAAGACTATAAAGGAAAACAGAGATGACCTTGCAGCCGTTATCATGGAGCCGGTTCCTGCCAACATGGGCGTTGTTCCACCCAAGACAGGATTTCTGGAACTGGCCAGGGAGATCACATCTCATTATGGAATAATTCTCATCTTTGATGAGGTGATAACCGGATTCCGGCTGGCACTTGGAGGCGCACAGGAATATTTTGGCATTCTGCCGGATCTCACCTGCTTAGGCAAGATCATCGGCGGAGGGCTTCCGGTTGGGGCCTATGGCGGCAAAAAGGAGATCATGGAACAGATCGCCCCTGAAGGACCTGTCTATCAGGCAGGCACTCTCTCAGGCAACCCCCTTGCCACAGCTGCAGGCCTGGCTACCATAGAGATATTGAGCAGACCGGGAACTTACGACATCCTTGGTTCCAGGGCGGAAATCCTGGCAGAGGGGCTAATGCAACTCATCACAGACAACGGCATCCAGGCCAGATTGCAAGGAGTGGGATCCATGATGACCTGCTTCTTCGGGCAGGATGGATCCGTGGAAAATTTCCAGCAGGCCTCAGCATCAGACACTGAGAGCTATGGGGCATTTTTTAGAGAGATGATTAACCAGGGGGTCTGGCTGGCACCTTCACAGTTCGAGGCAGCCTTTGTCTCTCTGGCCCATGATGATTACGTGATTAACGACACACTTATGGCTGCTGAATCCGCCTTCAATTTCATCGCATCCAGTTGACCATTTGCTATTGACACCCCAAGGGCCTTGTGATAATAACTTTACCCCAAGAAGGGATTATAATGCTCACTGGCCCTTTGGATTATAAGCCAGAGATACTTATAGTTGTTGTCAGTGAGAGCAATACAGCGTTCTACAGGGGCGAGACGATTCATCTATTGTAGAAACAAAAATCGGAAAAATTTTTATTTTCGCCCCGGGATGAATGTTGATTCACTATTGCCCTTCCTGTTTTGGGAGGAACTTAACAGGGGATAAAATAGGGGGATTGATTACCCCGCCAGTTTTTTAAATTTTTTATTCTTTCATATCCAAGTTTGGAGGAGGCCCTTTAATCATGGAACACCCGTTACTGTTTTTACCGATAATTCTTGATGCCTTGGGCTTGCCTGCCTATGGGGGAGGCTCCAAGTTTGCTCAGATTATCGCACCCCACATGCAGTACAGCTATCTGGCCATGATCATCTGTGTAGTCCTGGCCTGGTTAGGTACAAAAAAACTCCGGATGATCCCCAGCGGACTGCAAAATGTAATGGAGATGTTTGTTGGCGGTCTGGAAGATTTTGTCACTGAACAGGTAGGTGATAGACAGAAGGCCAGAATGATCTTTCCTATGGTAGCCACCTTTGGTTATCTGATACTTATCTCCAACTATATGGGTCTCATCCCGGGATTCATGTCACCAACGGCAAATATCAACGTTACTCTTGGCTATACGTTGATAGTGATTGTTACCTATCATGCCCTTGGTATCC
>JALSKY010000077.1 GCA_026988585.1 Deltaproteobacteria bacterium | reverse complement strand
CTGTTCTCCTCTCTCAATGTTACACCCGCCTATGCCTCAGAGGATAAGGATGCAGAGAGAAGGAAGCGGCTCAAAGAGCTGCAGGATGAGATGGAGAACTATTGGTACGAAAAGAACTATGAACTGGTTATAGCAAAGGGAAGAGATGTCCTGGCATTGTACGACATGTTAGGGGAAGACCCTCCTATCTTTGTCTATGCCTCTTTAGGGGTGTCCAACTACCACCTTCAAAGGTACAGGGATGCCCTGCAATATTTTCTCAAGCTGGACGGGATGCCTGATGAGAGAGAAAAGAGGGCCGTCTTGGCATCACATACTGGCCATTGCTATAAAAAATTGGGTGATTGTACCAGTGCTCTTCCCTATTTCCAGAAGGCAGTCAAGCTCTCTGATAGTTCAAAATTTGTGGCCAAGGTCTATCTGCGCATGGGAGAATGTGCGGAGGAGCAGCAGGACTATATAAATGCTGTAACATATTATACTTCATCTTCTTTGCTGTATCGCGGTGAAAATAAGCTCGAAGACAGTAAGCTTGCCGAGGAGAAAGCTGCTCAGGTTGTTCAGAATATCTATTTCGAGGCAAGAAAGGCTGATGATGAGGCAAGAATAGCAGGTTATCCCTCTGACCTGTGCGGCAAGGCTTTGAGTCTTTATGACCTTTATCTCACACAGGCCCGGATACTTGGAAAGGTATCCGACCAGAGGGTGCGCGAGATCGAGAGCCGCAAGACCTTCCTTGCCAGGAAGATGGGGGGCGATGAATCGGCAAATTCAGAAAATGGCCAGGAACTGCCGAGTCGGCCAGTTATGAAAGATGGCACTGGCAAACCTGGCGGGAGTGGCAGTGGAGATGTGCAGACCGCTGGAACAGGCAAGAAAAAGTCCGGAGAAAAATCCGCTGCAGCAGCCGGTAAGGAAGGAAAGGGAAAAAAGGAAAAAAAGGTTGTCAAAAAGAGGGGTGAAAAGTCCTCTGTCAAGGGAAAGCCTGCCCAAGGAAAAAAACTCCTTGCTAAAAACAGCGGGAAAAAGAAAAGGCCCAAGAAGAAAAAGAAACGGGTGATCAAGTCCCGTAAACCCGGCAAGCCCGGATTTTCACTGGTAGCCAGTTACAGGCTCAGGAAGATCAAGAGGAGCGGCAAGATGGTCTATCACATGAACCATTACCGCACTGAGACCCAGGCCTTTGCCATGGCAGAGAATATAGGCAATCTCTACGCCATGTGGGGGCATGATCCCAAGGTGTTCAGGGCAGTGAATATAGATGATCCTGTCTTCAAGCAGCGTGAGATACTGGTTTCACTGGATGGACAGGACTTCGGCACCTTCAGCAGGCATATCAATTTCGTTACGGTACAGATGAGAAAGAGGCATCAGTCCGGCAAGCTCACAACCGATGAGGTGGTCATCACCCCTGAGTCCTTCAGTAAAAAGGGCAATCTCTTCACCATGATATATGGCTGGAAAGGGGATGATGACAGGCAGGCATGGCTGAACTATCAGTACAAGGTCCTCTGGTCCTTTCATGGTGGAGTTGAGATCCGTTCTCCGTGGCTTACCACCAGCTCATCCATGCTGGCCCTTCAGCCGCCGTTCCGTTACCGCACCATCTCCATTGAAGGGCAGGGCGCCACCCTGACCAGGGCAGGAGTGCGCCATGCAGTAGTATCCATAACCAGCCGGGTGAATGGCAAGGAGCTTACCACAACCGTTACAGTCAGAAACCGGGGCACAGCACCCTCCATGATCGTGGATTTTCCGGAAGAGCTGGAGGGAGAGACTGCTACAGCCCGGATAACCTGGTTTTTGAAGGGTGGCAAACGTGTGGAGTCCCAGCCCATACCTGTGAAGGGAGACATCCTTTACTGGGATGAGCTTCCAGGTCAGGAGGTATAGAAATGGATAGAAAAGCTCCAGGTTTCATATTTTTTGTGCTCTGTTTTCTTTCTATCTCACTACTGCTCCATAGCCAGGCAGATGCCCTGGTAAACTACGAGTCCGGACAGCTTGAGATAAATGGTGTCCGTCTTCTCCAGGATGCCTCGGATCCTCACAGCTATTACTACCTGCCCCCCTATCCCAGGGTGGCCACCCGCAAGGATGGCGGCCTTGAGATAACCATGGTCAAGTTTGTTGATCCCAAGGGGGATACCAGCGGCGGTCTGCTCCACATGCTTGTTACATTCACCCTCCCTCAAGATGAGTTGGAGGCCCTTAAGGAGGAGCTGAAAAAGGTGGATGGCCAGGCCAAATTAAGAGGTGCAGTGCCCCTGCTCCAGGAAGATGGCGGATTTCGCATAGTCTCCGCCACTCTGACTGAAAAGGGTTTTACCTCACGGCTGATAACCAGTGGCAAGGCCCCTGTATCCCCTGGCTCAAAGGCTGCAGTAGCAGCAGTGCTGTCTCCACAGGGTGCCACGCTGCTCTGGGACTCCCTGACCAAGCCCACCTCTGACGTTTCCGTTGCCATCAGCGCATATTACGAGGCGGTGCTGCCATCGTTCCGGGCACGGATACATGCAGATATCAACACTGTCTATGAACATTTCTCCCAGGTCAGAAATGTCCAGCAGGAATATACTCGAAGGCAGTTGAGGGATATATTCGATGAGCTGGTGCGTAACGGGACCATAGAGATAGAGGTGCTGGACCGTCTTCCTGAGGACAAGGCCAACAAGGCCATGCAGTCCCTGGTGGATATGGTGAGCGCAAAACTGACGGAGATAATTTTCGACCAGAAGACCGGCTTTACTGCCATTCCGGAAAAGGAGAAGGCGGTGGAGTCAGGCCAGATAAAGGGAAGGCAGAAAAAGGGATGGCTTGCCAGGCTCTTCACTTCCACAGGTGATCAGAAATACTATACCGATGACCAGTATGTGCTGAAGCAGCGCAAGGATATCAACCGTGCTGTCTTCAGTATCAATCTTACCCGACGCGCAGTGATCAGGGTGCCGGTGAACACCTCTGGCAACATCTCAGGGCTATATCAGGTCTTCAAGGACAACCCTGAGATGTTCAGGGTGGTAAACCTGGCAGATCCTGCCTTTCAGAAGAGGGATATATATTTTCGCATAGATGGTGAGTATTCCGGTGCATTCGAGGGAATAATGAATTTTGCCGGTGTTACTGTCAGGAAGAGATATGCCCAGCATCCGGTAGCCACCGGGGAGATAATTTTCACCCGTGAAGATATACGGAAGGGAGAGCTCACCAAGTCCTGGCGGTATCCACGCCTGGGTGAAGACACGGATCAGTGGCTCAACTATGATTACCGGGTAACCTGGAGTATTCAGGGACGCCACAAGATAAAGGTCCCAAAGGATGAGGATGAGTGGATTTCTTCAAGCGACCCTATCATTACCTTGGCTCCGCCCTTGAACCGGCTGGATCTTGA
>JALSKY010000076.1 GCA_026988585.1 Deltaproteobacteria bacterium | reverse complement strand
TTTCATGTTGTCTTCTCCTTTCATGCAGATAGTACCGGCCTGTGAGACCAGTCACCTCACATTGTACATCTCATGCCTGGAGAAGCCTTTACCTAATAGTATGTCCACCAGACCGCCATTCCGCTACGCTCCACGGCGGCAGGTGAGCTCGGTCGTTAGCATTCAATAAACATGATCGTAACTAAACGAACAAAACTATCTTTATGTCAATTCTTGGATCTATTTGAACAAGATGTAGTCCATATTCTGCTTGAAAAGCATGGCATTACCCCATGGGGTTACAGTCAAACCGAAATCAGCGGAGTGTTGTCTGAAGCAGATCATGATTCGATTGAATCCTTAATTGATGAGTTGATTAGAACTAATGGAGATTTGCGAAACAGAGTAAGTCCACGTTACAGGTTCGATGAGCGATGGAATGATTTTCTAAAATGTCTGCTACTTGATGGATTTAAAGTTGAAGAAAAAACAATACTGCGGCTAGAGCCCGTTATTGAATCTACTGAGGCAGTTGAGGATGATTTAACAAATGAGTTAGATAGTTCTTCTTTGGGTTCATCCTCTGAAGTTATACGGCATATTAAGCTTTCTGCTGAATCATTTAAAAAAGCATCACCTGATTTTAATGGCTGTCTTTCCCATTCTCGCATTGCTCTTGAAACATTGGTGAGGGCAATAGCGAAGGACAGAGGCTCAGAAATAAATGAATCAAGCAAGGCATGGGGCAAGTCTTTGTCGTATCTGCAAAGCATAGGGTTTATAACCAACAAAGAAGAAGGTGCTATTGCCTCAACCTATACATTCATAAGTGATGGTGCTCATGTTCCAGTGGGGTTCACAGAAGAAGAGTTTTCAAGGTTCGGTAGAAATCTGGCGATGTCAGTTTGCTACTTTATTATTAAGAAGTTTAACGGGTAATAAAATGCTAACAATCACATGCACATGCACTCGGACAGCAAAAGCGCCGCTCGTTCCTCGCTCTGCTTTTTGCTGCCGGTGATGTGAGGCGTTATACCTATGAAGACTAAATTGTGTGCCAGATGTGGCGAATTTAAACCGCTTTCAGAGTTTCATAGGAACTCTCGGAGCAAAGACGGGCTTCATTCTTATTGTAAAAAATGTAATAAGGAGAAGGCTGCAGCACACTTGAAAACTGATAAAGGTAAGGCGTCACTTAAAAAGGCAATTTCTCGTGCTACTGACAAAGGTTACTACAGATATGGCAAAGGTGCAATTCCGATTCTACGACAAGGAGCAATGAAACGAGGTATTGCTTTTGATTTGACAGCACAGTCTTTGGAGGAATGGTGGCGTACTACTCCGGATAGATGTTTCTATTGCGGCATGACGATTGAGGAATATTTGGAACTAAAGGATATTATTATCAACTATTCCGGAAATAACTTTGAGATTAGCAAGTTCAAACGTTTCTATAGAAGCCCCAAACATCAAGCAATTAGATGGATGACAATTGACAGAAAAGAGAATGATATTGGTTATTCTGTAGATAACATTGTAAAGTGCTGCTGGATTTGCAACAGTCTGAAGAACGATTTCTTTAATGCCGAACAGATGAAGCAACTTTCTCCACAAATTATATCTAAATTGAGAAGAGAAATTGATAGAGAAAAGGCATAACGAGAAAGGTTAGATTGTGAGAGCGAGTGGGCGAGCGAGCGAACCACAATCTGAACCGTTTGTTGAACAAGCCCGGCACTGTTTAGAAAATATCTTTTTGCCGCTGGGAGTACTGTTTAGAGGGATGACCTAAAAAAGTTCTGATTTTGTTTTAATGCCGCTCTTTGAAAAAGGTTGTGCATATAACGGAGATTTTATCTTATCTCCGTTTTGGGAATGTATGTTGATCAGGGTTTACATATGCGCCCTCCAGGCCTTTCTCAGGTGCTACAGGCACCCTGACATTTAACCGGCCCTGGCATCATGGTCCTTAGGATTTTCATTGGCCTTCCACAGCCCGGACAGGTGATGGTCGGTCTTTTTCTGTTTTTTTTGGCAAACATCCTGAGGGGGTTGATACGAAGGACCATCTGCAGAAAACGGATGAGCTTCTTGCTGCAGGCGTGGAGAAACCCGTAACACCTGGTTCTCCTGAAGCCCTTTGGCAATACGTGAAGCATGAGGAGATAGAGGAAATATTCTCCACTGACGGTTCTTGTCCTGTACTGTCCGGTCTCTGCATGCAGATATCTGTAGGTGACCGTGCCATTGCTGCAATCAAGGATGTCCTTTTCCCTTATGACACCTCTATACAGGTATCTTCCAAGATAGATTATGGCTTTTTGTCCATCACCTACCTCCTTGCAGTCCACGACCCATTTCCCAGGACAATTTCCTGGTACCCTAAGGTCCTTATCTACTAGGGCCTGGAGAAATTTAGCCCTGAAGACCTTTGCAAGGGCCTCATGGTTGAACAGATATCCGGGCGACTTGGTACGCCAGAGACGGGTTTCCATGTTGATACTTGCTCCGGGCATGACCACATGGATATGGGGATGGTAATCAAGGCGGCGGGAATGGGTGTGAAGAATTGCGGTGAGTCCTGCAGCACCTCCGAGTTTCTTGTCGTTTTTTACAAAGGTCTTCAGGACATCCTGGACACAGGAGAACATCAGGGAATAGATGGCCTTCTGGTGTTTGAACTGGGCCCCTTTTTTAGACAACAGGCATTGTTCGCCTTTGCTGTATGAGCTAATAAAATAATACAGTGACGGAACCTGTTAAATGAAAATCACAGGACCATATCTCCCAACAGCCCTACATGATGCTCAAAATAAGATAGTTTCCCTTAAAAAATTCCATTTTGAACTTTATGAACGAGAAGTGCATGATCTGGATTTAAGGCAGATTCAGAAAATGGCGATTAATTAACGGAGAAGACGCCGTTGAGTTGAACCCTGTTTCAACCTATGCCTTAATGGAGGAACAGATGAGTTGGATGCTGGTTGCAGTCATCATTTTAGTGATTTTTGCTATAACTGTCTTAAGCCTCTCTCGAAAACAAGATGAGCAACATGCCGAGTACCCTTACGCAAAATTAAATGGTCTTTTTACTCCGGCAGAACGCTCCTTCTTCGGAGTGCTCAATCAAACAGTAGGCCATAATGCTCTGATATTTGGTAAGGTGCGAGTAGCAGATGTTATCACACCCCAAAAAGGAATGACACGTAGCAAATGGCAAAGAGCATTCAATAAAATATCAGGCAAGCACTTTGATTTTATATTATGTGACAAGAATGATCTCTCCGTTCTATGTGCAATCGAGCTAAACGATGGTTCCCATAATTCCCAAAGAAGAAAAAACAGGGATACTTTCCTTAAAAATGCATGCAATTCAGCAAAGTTACCGCTCATTTCAATAAGAGCAAAAAAAACATATAATATCAACGAAATAAAAAATTATCTATCAGATCATCTTCCAGAAGTTACGCAACTAAAATCTACCACTGAAGCAATAATAACAACTACTGCCCCTAAGCCTTCCAAGAGTGAAAAATTGTGCCCAGAATGTTCCGCAATAATGGTTAAAAGGATAGCACAAAAAGGCAAACATGCTGGCAATGAATTCTGGGCATGTAGTGCATTTCCAAAATGCAAGCATATCGAAGCAATAACTGCAAAATAGGATAACAGATTTTCCTTCCTTCCCACACCTCATGCCAAGCGGGTCTGTTTCTGGCTGTTCATACAGGCTGAACTGACCGTTATTGCATTACCCATCCTGCCGATAAAGGTTTCAACTCAGCCCATCCTTTGACAAACAACTGTATTAAAGCAAAAATTTTGAGTCCACAAAATCCAACCTTATAGATCTCCTCAATAGGAAAAACATCCATCATAGATAAGTCCACTTTGACTTATTCAATATATTCAATTAGTTTAGCCTCATTTTTTTAGACTACACAAAATAAAGAGGAGGCTATCAAACAATGAAAAAGCTGTTTTTACTGTTCACCCTTACACTACTGTTACTGCCCGCTTCTGTCTTTGCCAAGTCCGCGTCTGGCACAATCGTGATGAAGTTTGATCTCTCAGCCCATCCTGGAGACAAAGAGGTCAGGCTATGGATTCCCTATCCGGTTTCAGATCAGAATCAACTTATAAGCAACGTCAAGATAGATGGGGACTTTACAGAGTCCGCAATCTATACAGACCGGAAATTCAAAAACCCGACACTCTATGCCAAGTGGCAGCCAGGAGCCTCCAGCCGACATCTCACGCTCACCTTCCATGCTGTGCGCCAGGAGGTCGCAAAGCGTGATCTTCCATCCAATGAGCCATGCTGGGATCCAACCCCTGTGAAACAGTGGCTACAGCCCACGAGCCTCGGCCCTATAACCGGCCCGGTGAAGGAACTTGCGGACAAAATCACCAAGGGGAAAACTACTGTACTGGAAAAGGCCAAGGCCATTTATGACTGGATCTGCGAGAACATGTATCGAGATCCCAATACCCGAGGATGCGGTAAGGGTGATGTTTGTCTTCTTCTGAAAAAACCAGGCGGCAAATGTACTGATATCCACTCGGTATTTGTAGCCCTTTGCCGTGCCTCCGGTGTCCCTGCCCGGGAAATCTTCGGAATCCGCATGGGCAAAAAACCGGAACAGGATATCACCAAGTGGCAGCATTGCTGGGCTGAGTTCTATCTCCCTGGATATGGATGGGTACCAGTCGATCCGGCAGATGTTCGCAAGATGATGCTGAAACAAAACCTCTCCCTTGGAGACCCCAAGACAGCAGAATACCGGAAGTATTTCTGGGGCGCCTGGGATCCCTACAGGGTTCAGCTTGCAATGGGAAGGGACATCATCCTCAACCCCAAACAGCAGGCGGGACCTCTCAACACCTTCGGTTATCCCTATGCCGAGGTGGACGGGAAGCCGATAGACTGGCTCGATCCCAAAAACTTCTCCTACAAATTCACCTATTATCAGGATTAAACCGGAAACTCCATGCACCGGATCCAGCCTGTTCTCTACAGGATGATCCGGTGCTGTTTTCTCAAGACCTCATATTACGGGCCGGCCTCTGGCTACGGTCCTCTTGATTAAACCTTACAAACAACATCAAGGAGAGAAGAGATGGAAGGCCGAAGACGATTTCTGGCCCAGTGCGGCGGTGTTCTTTTGGGACTTGCTGGTCTGAAAAACAGATCCGTCCAGGCAGGAGAGAAATCAAAATCTGCTGTTCAATGGGGGATGATAATAGATCTCAACAGATGCACAGGTTGTCAGTCCTGTGTCATCGCCTGCAAGGACAGGAACCATACTCCGGACCGAAAGTTCTATACCCGGCTTCTGCTCAGGGAACAAGAATTGAAACATAGATCTGCACCGCTGTTCCTACCCATACAGTGCAATCAGTGCAGTAATGCCCCCTGTGTTGAGGCCTGTTCCTACAATGCAACCTTTCAACTGGAGAACGGGATTGTAGTAATCGACCAGGAGAAATGTACCGGATGTGGAGAATGTATTGATGCCTGCCCTTACGGGGCACGATTTGCCAACCCTTCCCTGGCAAACAAGGCGGACAAGTGTAACTTCTGTCTTGACCGCATTGAAGCGGGAAAAGAGCCATACTGCGTGGAGGCATGCGCGTCTGGTGCACGACTATTTGGCAACATCAGCAAACCTGAAGGAGAGTTTGCCAAAAAACTTGCTGATCCAAGGGTTACCATTAGGGATTCAAAGGGGATTCAGGAGGCAGCAGTACGCTACATTCCCCTGGCAGATATGGGCAGGAGGATATCATGAAGAGCAGAAAGGAGAGAAAACAGAAATCAGCCCTGGAGGGTGTGAAGCTTTCGAGACGTGAGCTGCTGACAGCGACAGCTGCAACTGCAACAGGACTTCTGATTACTGATACCATTAAGGCAGCCGAAACGGAGACAAAATCAAAAAGACAGGCAAACACGGATAATGATACCAGGAGAGTGATGAGTGTTTGTCTTGCCTGTAACGCCCGTTGCGGAGTCCGTGCCCTGGTTAAGGATGGAAAACTCCAGGAGATATCAGGCAACCCTTTCCATCCATACAACAGCCTTGGTAACCCTTTGCCATACACTGCACCGCTGAAGGAGGGGCTGGAAAAGCCAAACCCTGTCTGCGGTAAGGCCCATGATGCCATTTGTGCTGTTTATGATCCCTACAGGATACTGAAACCCCTGAAGCGGGCAGGGAAAAGGGGGGAGGGAAAGTTCGAGCCTATCGAATGGGATCAGCTCATCCGTGAGATTGCCGAAGGGGGCAAACTCTTCGCCCATCTCGGAGAGGATAGGAAACTGCCCGGACTCAAAGATCTGGATTCCGATGCCCCCATTGATCCCAATGCCCCGGAACTGGGTCCGGTACGCAACGGATTCATCTTCATGACTGGCAGGCTTCAGACTGGGCGGAAGGCCATAATTGACCGTTTCGTCAAGAATGCCATGGGCTCCATCAACCGGATAGGACATACAGATATATGCGGCATCGGTTTCAGGATGGGCAACTTTGCACTCACAGAGCAGAAACAGGTGGAGATCAAGGCAGACCCTTGGGAGGCTGAATATATCCTGGTTTTTGGTGCAAACATCTATGAGGCCCTTCAGCCCGGCATAAACACCTATGGAGCTGCCATGGCCAAACGCCATGCACAGGGCAAACTGAAATTCGTCATTGTTGATCCAAGGGCGCAGAACGCATCTGTCCATGCAGACGACTGGCTGCCGGTAAAACCTGGACAGGATGGAGCCCTGGCCATGGGCATGCTGCGCTGGATCATAGAAAACAGGGCATACAACAGGAGATATTTGGAAGCCCCCTCTCCGGCGGCAGCAGAAAAACTGGGACATGGCTGTTATGCCAATGCAACCCACCTGGTAATCATAGATCCGGAAGATCCACGGCACCACACCTTTCTCAGGCAGAAGGACCTGATGCCAAAGGGCCAGGAGAAACCTGACAACCGGTTCATGGTGATCCATAAAGAGAAAGGAGTGGTTCCCTACGACTCTGTAGAATCAGCAATGCTGGATAATGATACCACGGTTACCCTTGCGACAGGAAAGCAGGTCAGGGTGAAGACTGCCTTTGGATTGCTTCGCCAGGAGGTGATGTCGCATTCCATGGAGGAATATGCCTCTCTCTGCGGCATTCCAGCAGAAAAGATCGCAAGCACTGCCAAAGATTTTACATCCCACGGAGAGAAGGCGGCGGTCTGCCAGTATCACGGTGCAGGCAACTATGCAGGCGGTACCTATGCAGCCTATGCCGTTGCCTTGCTCAGCATAATGACCGGTTCCATTGAGATGCGCGGCGGTTACTTGACCTCAGGTGGAAAGTTTGCTGCTTGGAGCAAGGGTATTTATGATCTGAAAAACTTTCCAGGCAAACGAAAACCCGGCGGAGTTCGCATCTCCAGGGAAAAGGCGGTCTATGAAAAGAGCAGTGAGTACCGCATGAAAAAGGCAAAGACCGGCAGCGGTTATCCTGCCCGCAGACCATGGTTTGCCTTCACAAAGGGCGGTCTCAGCGTGGAGAGCATGAATGGAATAGATACCGGATATCCCTATGGATGCAAGATACTTTTCCACTACTTTTATAACCCGGTGTTCTCAACGCCTGGCGGCTCAAGATACAGGCAGACCCTGGCAGATCCCCAAAAGGTCCCTCTCTATGTATCCATAGACACGACCATCAATGAATCCAACATCTTTGCTGATTATATCGTGCCTGATCTCTCTTGGGCCGAAGGGCATTATGGCTGGATCCATCCCCATGCACCAACCTGCCGTTTTACTGCCCTGAGGACCCCTCTTATCGAACCCCTTACAGGGATGACAGCAGACAGGAGGCCATACTGCCTTGAAACCTTTTTCATCGATCTGGCAACACATATTGGCCTGCCAGGCTTTGGAGAACAGGCGATCCCAGACAAAAATGGGACAGTCCTGCCTATGAAAAGGGCAGAGGATTTCTATCTCAGGGGTTTTGCAAACATTGCCTTCAATGCAGGATTGCCTGCGGCAGACCCTGATGAGCAGGCCTTTGTAGAGGAAAACTATCCAGTGGCACGTTTCCGGGAGATCCTGTCGGAAGATGAGTGGAAACGGGTCTGCAAGGCACTGGCACGGGGTGGCATATTTGCCAGAAACCAGGACCAGTTCAAGGGGAAAATGTTCAAACGGGGAGTAAAGCGGGTTGTGCTCTTCAATGAGCAGATGGCCCAGGCCAGGAACTCCCTGACGGGTGAGCGTTATTCCGGAACTGTCCGGTACCAGGCCCCCACCGATTCCAATGGCAGGATAATTGCTGAAACAGACAGTGAGTATCCTTTCCAGATAATCACATACAAGATGAATGTTCACACTCAATCCAGGACTGTGAACCATCCCGCTGCAATGCAGATCTTTCCTGAAAACCATGTAATAATACATGAGGAAGATGCCAGCAGGCTGGGCATAAAGGATGGACAGCAGGTACGGGTGGTGTCCAGGAGCTCTTCAAAGGGGATTGTAGGCAGGGTCAAGGTATCCAGGCTTATCCGCAAGGGATGCACTGCCATATCCTTTCATTACGGACACACCTGTCATGGTGCCGGACAAATAGAGATAAAGAATGGCAGTTCTGTCTTTCTTGGCGGCAGCAAGGTAGTCTCCGGCAATACCCTCATACCGGACCCCAAACGGGGCAAGGGGCTAAATTTCAACGAGATAGCACGCCTGGATCACAGTCTGGACGGACTGCCCCTGGTGGATGTGCAGGCAGGAATACCGGATTTCAGCTCAACCAGGGTCCGTATCCTGCCGGTTTAAGGAACCACTGGCTATTCAAGGCCAGACCAGGGCTGGCTCTCAAACCCTGGTCTGGTCCACTTTCCACCGTTGTCAACCGGAGCTCTCGTCAGCAACCTCTTCCCTCCTGTTTCTCATAAAAAGCATACTACCAAGCGGAGCATCAAGAAATTGAGAAACAACAGGACATTTCACTTTGAAGATAAAGAACAGAGCTGTTTGTTCTGTCCCCGGCTCCATGAACAAGGTCTCAAAATTCCCCTGTCCCTTACTGATAACAAGGGGTGACTTTTGAAAAAGATCCAGGAATTCCTGACCGCACCAGTCAAAGACGATACCAGGCGCATTGCATCCGGTTGATACAACCCTGCACAACCTGTGAAGCCCGGCCGCCTTGGCATCTTCCATTGTTAGATCGTTTATGATAGGGCCACCCCTAACAACATAGATCACCCTTGTGCCCTTCTTCTGAATCTCCTCTATCAATGGGATATCGAACACGGATTCTCCTGCATTGTCCCCAAGATATAGCAGATATTCTGCCTGATCCAAGGTGGAGATAAAATCATCCATATCCCACTGATGAAATTGGAGATCTACTATCTGCTTCAACTCCCTCTCTATGTCATAGGAAGAGGCCACACCGTAATCTATCACATTGCCACAGGCAGCAAGTCTTACAGCCAGTTCAAGCCTGTCCGGGGCCTTCTCCATCATGGTACTCAGTCTTGGTAAAAGTTCCAGGGCCCTTGTTGTACTCTCTGCCTTGAGTTTTCTGAAAGGATCACTGGTTCCGGCGGTCTGGGCTATCATCTCATAGATCTCAACCACATTGCGGGGAGGAGGATATTCTGTCCTGATACCGGTCAGATAGCTGCAAACATCCTGAAGCAGCCTGTACTTCTGCTCATCAGCCAGGCCCAGAAGGGATGTGGTTCTCACAGTCTGGATCAGAAAACAGGGAAAACACTCAGGATAAGTTCTCATAACTTGCTCTTCCTTTTGCAAAATTAAACTGAAAAAACAGAAACGATTGTGGAGGATTTTTGGTTTCCAGCCCTATCATATACGATTGCTGCAACTATAACAGATTGCAGTTTACTAATAAAAGCAATTAGAAATTGACCTTAAGAAAATTCAGCATTAGAGTTAACCATAACGGAGTCATTCTTCTAAAAAAGATTACAGGAGCAAAGCATGACAAAGAGAAAAAAAAGAACGGCATGGAGCTTAATGATCGGCATTTTCATACTCATATCTTATACAGCCATTGCAGTAGCTGAGGAGGGTGTAAGTATAACTGCGCCAGGAGTAAAAATAGGGGCAGATGGCTCTATCGTGGCCCCTGGGGTAGTTATTGGTTCGGACGGTTCCATAAAGGCACCGGGCGTAAATATAAGCTCGGACGGCGCCATCAATGCACCAGGAGTTTCCATAAAACCTGGTGAATCAGTTCAGGCTCCGACAGCCACTGTTGACAATGAAAACAGGACGACTGTCACCACTACCTCAACAGGGTCCTCACCCGCAACTCCAGCCAAGGCAAAAAACATCTCTATCAACAACGATGGTCTTACAATCTCTCTTGTTGCAGATGGCCAGGAGATGGATCTCGTTGGTGATGGCAACAACATCACGGTTACAGGCTGCCTCAAGGGGCTCAATATAACAGGGGACAACAACAGACTGACAATCACTGACGGAGTTGATTCGATCCATCTGGTAGGAGACTCCAACCATATAGATGCAGGGCAACTGCATACAACACTATCCTGTACAGGAGATCACAACAAGATACTCTTTCCTGAAAACAGCAACTTGATCACACAGATAATCGGCGAAGACAACATCATTGGAAAAGAAAAAGAGGATTCCTGATCCCTTTCTTCGCTGTAAACGGGTTACCAACCCCAAACACAAACAGTGTCCATCCTGGCGTTCTCTCTGCCTATCCCATATCCGGCATGATAAACTTGCCAGCGCCATAATTTGGGATAATATGAGCAGGAGTCAAGGTTTTCCAAGCCCTTCATCAAGCAAGCATCAGCCCTGACTGAAAAACGGACAAGACTAAGGAGGAAAGAGATGTCAGACTGCCTGTTCTGCAAGATGGCCAGTGGTGAGATAAAACCGGATGTAGTCCTTGAGGATGAGGAGATCCTGGCCTTCAGGGATATCAATCCCCAGGGCCCTGTCCATATCCTCATCATTCCCAAGAAACATATACCCACGGTAAACCAGATAGAGGAAGATGATGCTCCCCTGGTGGGGAAACTCTTTCTGGCAGCCAAAAAGATAGCAGAATCTGAAGGGATAGCAGAGGATGGATACCGGCTGGTATTCAACTGCAACAAGCATGGCGGACAGGAGGTATATCATATCCATCTCCACCTCATTGGCGGAAGACAGATGACATGGCCTCCAGGCTGATCCCAGATAAAAAAGACGGGCTGCTTTCATCCAGGAAGCAGCCCTGTGCAAAAAATTCTTCCAAGGTTTAACAGGAAAATCAAATAAGACAGATCTCACTGGCATAGAGCAGGGCCTGTTCCAGCTCCTGTTCGATTTCCGGATCGTCAATACGCTGTCCCAGGTGGTCCAGAACATAGAATACATCAACAGCCTGGTCCCCGCTGCTCCCTATCTTTGCCTTATATATGTTGATTCCGAAATCCGCAAGGGTCTTGGTAACACTGTAGAGCAGGCATGGAGAATCAGGGGCATATATCTCTATGATGGTAAAAAAGGAGGAGGTGGAGTTATCAATAACCACTCTGGGCCTTTTGACAGAGAGCGGTTTTGAACCCTGAACCCCTATACTCCTGAATCGCGCTGCAAGACGATGAGATAGACCAAGCCTGTCTGTTACTGCAAGCCGGAGATCAGCACAAAGCCTTTCCCAATCTATATCTGAAAAGGAGAGCTCCTGCATGGGGGAGACATCCAGCATATCCACTGCTATCCCGTTTTTCAGGGTAAAGATGTTGGCCTGAAGGATATTCAACCCATAGAGAGCAAATACGCCACATATCTTGGAGAGGAGCCCTGTCCTATCCTTTGTCACTATAAGGACGGACCAGCTTTCCCCCTTCTCCTCAGGTCTGCACACTACCTGTTGGGATGGCAACTGCTCCACACACTCAAGATGTTCAAGAACAGCATCAGGAGAAAAGCTAAGGAGATAGTCCTCTGGCAAAACAGAAAGGATGGCCTCTGCCTCTTCTCCCAGTCTGTCCGCAACCTTCTGCCTCATCCAGCGTACAGCAGCCTCCCTGTCAGGATCTATCATCTCAGGCTGCTCGAGGAGATGAGCGGTCTTCAGATAGAGTTCCTGGAGCAGGGCACCCTTCCACTGATTCCAGGCATTTGGACCTGTTGCCCTGGCATCAGCTATGGACAGGAGATAGAGCATATTCAGCTTGTCCATGCTCCTGACAGTTCTGGCAAACCTGATTATCAGCCCCTCATCCTCGAGATCACGCCTGGTGGCAAGATCCATCATATGCAGATGATACCGGACAAGAAAGGAGAGGCAATCAATCTCTGCCTCGGTAAACCCAAACCGTTCACCAACCCCTTTGACCACTTCTGCACCCTTTTCAGCATGACCTCCCCCTGTTCCCTTGGCTACATCGTGAAGCAGGGCAGATAGCCTTAGAACCGCAGGCACATCGACCCCCATGGAGACATCCTTCATCTCGTCCATAAGGATGTTCAACTGGACCAGGGTATTAATCAGGTGCATATCCACGGTATAGACATGATAAATATCGTGAAGGGCAAGATGGTGCAGATGTTCCATCTCTGGCAGGAATGCTGTGAGCACACCGCAATCCAGCATCTGCTCCAGCACCTGAATGGATCGGGAACATTCCAGCACCTCCAGGAAATATCGGTAACATCTCCTGGATGAAATCCAGCGTTCCTTGAGCTCCTGAGCAATTTCTGCAATCTGCCTGCGAGTCCCGAAATGGACAGGTATATCCTGCTTGGCTGCCTCTGCAAATAACCTGAACACCATCCAGGGACGCTGGATTGCAAGGTCCCTGTCCCTAAGACCAAGAAACTTCCTGTCGCCGAGCTGGACCTCTACCAGTCCGCTGGAGAGCTCCTGGACCTGGGAACCCCTTCCCTCTGTACGGGAGATGACCTCATTTACATGTTCAAAAAAGATGTCAGAGGCAATGGAGATGGTCTTCAAGGACTGATGAACGCCCTTCATGAACCTCTCAACACCCATCAATCCGCTGGAATCATAAAGATGCAGGGCCTTGGCTATCTCTTCCTGGTACTCAAAAAACAACCGGTCATTGTGCCGGTTACTGGCATAGTGCAGCCGGTTCCGCACCACAAAGAGGTGATCCTTGGCATCCTGAAGGCCCTCATATTCCCTGGAAGTCAGCATCCCAGAGCTTTCAAATTCATTCAGGCTCTTCAGGCCAAAAAGGACCTTGCCGGTCCACTCCATGGCCTGGAGATCCCGAAGTCCTCCACGGCTCTCCTTTATGTTTGGTTCCAGCAGGTAGGTATGATCACCGAAACGGCTGTGACGTTCCTCCCGATGAGCCATCATATCCCTGGCAAACCGGCTTCTGGCACCATGACTGAAGAAATCTGCAAGCCTGCCATTTAGCTCCTGAAACAGGGCATGATCACCACAAAGAAAACGGGCATCTATCAGGGAAACCAGAAAGAAAAAATCCTTCTCTATGTCATGGATACACTGCTCTACGGTACGGACTCCATGCCCCACCTCGAGACCTGCGTCCCACAGGGGATAGAACACTGCATCACTTATCTGTTCCAGCCGGTATGACGCATCAGGATGGTACAACAGGAGAAGATCTACATCTGAGAAGGGGAACAGCTCCCGCCTGCCGTAACCGCCCAGGGCAACGAGAGCTGCTCCATGATCCTGGCCTTGCACATCCAGAAACCGCTGCCGGATAAAGCTGTCCATCAGGGAGGAGTGCTGCTCCAGCAGCTCTTTGCCCTTTAGTCCCTTTTTCCACAGGGTTGAAAGGGCCTCCCTTGGGGTGAGGTATTTCAGGATCTCATGTTCAGAACCCTGACCACCTGACCCCGGTTTTGTAACAGTATTCATCAGAAGCGGTTCCCTCTGCACAAAAGGCTAAATGGCCTCCTTGCCCCGCTCTCCGGTACGGACCCGGATCACGTCATCAACAGGAAGAACAAAGATCTTGCCATCACCTATCTTGCCAGTATTGGCAGCCTTGCAGATGGTGTCAACCACCTGTTCCACCATTTCAGCAGCTACTATTATCTCCAGCTTTACCTTTGGAATAAAATCCACCACATATTCCGCACCGCGGTAGATCTCCTTGTGTCCTTTTTGACGACCATGTCCCTTGACCTCGGACACGGTCATGCCTGTAACCCCGATATCGCTCAGGGCTTCCTTGACATCATCCAGCTTGAACGGCTTTATAACAGCTTCTATCTTTTTCATATTATTATTCCTCCGCTATCAATTAGTATATCCAATCTCGCTGTGCTGCGTAATATCCAAGCCCTGGACCTCCTCTTCTTCACTGACCCTGAGACCAAGAAGGATGTCAACGACCTTGAGTATAACAAAACTCACTACGAATGAATAGCCGATGGAGGCGCCTACACCAATGGCCTGGATCACAAACTGGTGAAAATTCCCATAGAAGAGTCCGTCTGCCCCGCCTGAATTCCATGCTGTAGAGGCAAAGAGTCCAGTGGCCAGAGCACCCCATACACCGCCTACGCCGTGGATCCCCACAACGTCCAGGGCATCGTCATATCCCAGCTTGCCTTTCAATAATACTGCAAGATAGCAGACCACACCTGCTACCAATCCGATAATTATGGCGGGCACAGGACCCACAAAACCTGCTGCCGGCGTAATGGCCACCAGACCGGCCACAGCACCGGAAACAGCACCGAGGGTGGTGGGTTTTCCCTGCTTCATCCACTCAGCCACCATCCATGCCAGAAGGGCAGCGCCAGTAGCCACCTGGGTGTTGAACAGGGCCAGGGCTGCAATACCATCTGCTGCCAGGGCGCTTCCTGCATTGAAACCAAACCAGCCTACCCAGAGAATGGCACCTCCAAGAACTGTCATGGGAAGGTTGTGAGGATGGATTGGCTCCCGTCCATAACCACGCCTCTTGCCAATAACCAGGGCTGCTGCAAGAGCTGCACAGGCGGAATTGATATGGATGACTGTTCCGCCAGCAAAATCCAGAGCGCCCAGAGAACCAAGCCAACCTCCGCCCCACACCCAGTGACAGATGGGGAAATAGACAAAGGTCACCCAAAGGACAGTAAACAGCATGTAAGAGGTGAACTTTATCCTCTCTGCATAAGCTCCTGTAATCAGTGCCGGAGTAATGATTGCAAACATGAGCTGAAAGGCACAGAAGACCAGGTCGGGAATAGTATCAGAATATGGACCTGGTGCTATGCCAACGCCCTTGAGAAAGACCCAGTCCAGATTGCCGACAAAACCTGCCACATCTGGTCCAAAGGCCATGGAATAGCCATAAAACACCCAGACCAGAGAGACCAGGCCGAGACAGCAGAAACTCTGCAAAATGGTACTCAGGACATTCTTTGCCCTGACCAGGCCACCGTAAAACAGACCAAGGCCCGGTGTCATAAACATCACCAGTACAGTTGCCAACATCATAAAAGCCGTATCACCCGTGTTCATAAGACTCTCCCCCCTATTGAGTTTTTATTGGAAGTTGTATGCCTTCTCACTGTGCTGACTCAGATCAAGGCCTTGTACCTCATCCTCATCACTGACCCGCAACCCGAAGATGGCGTCAACTACCTTCAATATTATGAAACTTGCAGTCCCTGCATAGAGCAGCACTGCTGCTACACCAATAGCCTGGGTTAGAAGCAGGGATGGATTGCCATAAAGCAGACCATCTGCACCGGCAGGATTTACCGCCTTTGAGGCAAAGATACCTATAGACAGGGAACCGACCAGGCCTCCAACGCCATGGATTCCCACCACGTCCAGGCTGTCATCATACCCCAATCTTGACTTGAGACTCACGGCAAAATAGCAGACAGCTCCGGCCACCAGTCCGATCACAATGGCTGCACTCGGTGTGATGAAACCTGCGGCAGGTGTCACAGTTGCCAATCCTGCAATAGCCCCTGAAGCTGCGCCCAGGGTTGTGGCATCACCCCTGTGAAATTTCTCTACAAGAGACCATGCAGCCATTCCCGCCATGGCAGCAAGATGGGTTGCGGTAAAGGCACCTACTGCTACCCCGTCTGCAGCCAGGGCACTTCCTGCATTGAAACCAAACCAGCCAAACCAGAGAAGGCCGGTACCCAGCAGGGTCATTGGCAGATTATGCGGCATAAAACTGCGCCTGCCAAACCCTCGTCTCGGCCCAATGAGTATGGCTGCAACAAGGGCTGCAATGCCAGAGGTGAGATGCACCACCAACCCTCCGGCAAAATCCATAACACCGAGCTTTGAAAGCCAACCACCGCCCCAGATCCAGTGACATACAGGATTGTACACCAACACTGCCCAGAGCAGCCCAAACACCAGGAACGGGCCAAACTTTATCCTTTCCGCAAAGGCACCTGTAATCAGTGCCGGAGTAATCACTGCAAACATGCACTGATACATCACAAAGAGCAGATGCGGGATAGTGGTGGCATAGGTATCACTCGGCTCTGCACCAATACCCTTGAGTCCAAACCAGGAGAGATCTCCTATAACCCCTCCAAGATCCGGTCCAAAGGAGATGCTGTAACCGATATAGACCCACTGAAAACTGATAAGGGCTATCATGATAAAACTCTGCATTATGGTGCTGAGGACATTCTTCTCCCTGACCATACCACCGTAGAAAAGACCCAGGGCTGGGGTCATCATCAACACCAATGCCGCTGATACGATAATAAATGCCGTATCTCCTGCAGAAATACTGCCCATGAAACAAAACCTCCTCTCTTTTTTTGTTTTGCAACTATCTTGCCAACAGGGGATCGAACTTAAAAAACAGGCTATTAGTAACAGGCAGGAGAAAAAGAAACAATACAAATCTTACATTGTTGTTCTTTTTAGCAGAAGAAATAACATTTTTGTAAAAAATATCTGTTTTGCTATTTGTGGGTAAGGGGGAAATCCAAAAAACTCAACACGAAGAGGGTTCGTTCCAGATCAGCCGGGCCGATGGAATGGGGGGCAAAAGGAAGCCAGGCCCCTGGCTCAGGAAGGGGCAACTGATCCCTGACAGCGGCCGGGAACAGGAAGATGCGTCTCATAGCTGGACGCATAGGAAGGGAACCAGCATATTCAGGCCGGAAACCGTCCAAGACCAGGTCATCATCTGAATCGAGATAGGAGATAGAGATGTCAAGGAGGGGGCGGACCGGCCAGAGTTTTCCATTTTCATCCATGCCTATGGCAACATATTCAAATCTGCGGTAGCCATAGGATTTGAACCAGAGGCCAGGGTAGTTCCTGCCGGAAAATTTATTGGCCATAACTGCAGGCCCGCCCATTCTTATGGCGTTCTCCACCTCGGAACTACCCTGAACTGCAAGGAAGGCCCATTCATCCAGGTCTGGATCATCCTGCCGCACAAGATAGGTGCTCAGATCCAGGGGCTGCCAGACTGCATGACAGACCTGGCAACTCGCCCTGTCAAGAAGATCCTGAGAATGAAACCGGTCTTTGCCCACCATCTCCCTGTGACAGTCAATGCAGGCTTTATTCCTATGAAGGGTCTGCCCAGCCTTTATTCCAGGATGAAATGATGCAGATCCATGACATGATAGGCATGACAACCCCGCCTGTTTATGAACGTCCATTTGCGTTGGCAGCCACTCAACCCCGTAGAGACGGGTCAAATGCTGCCCTTTTCGCAAGGGAGCGCGATACTCGGCAGGCAGATCCTTTTCAAACCTTCCAACAAAATCCCATCCTGTAAAGTTCTGCCTGTGACAGGACAGGCATCTTTCTTCAGGAGGCTCCTTGACAAACCGGTGACCGGAAACAAGGTGGCAGGCTGCACAACCAGCACCATGATGAGTGGCTGCATAGTTGTCCCCTTCCCAATATGGATGACACCTTAGACAGCGCCGGGCCAGCAGATCCTCAACCACCTGGCGTGCTGTTTCAGGATGGCTATAAGCCTGCAACTCCTCAGGGGCCGGGGGCTCGGTCTCTGGTCCCCAAAAGGCATGGAACAGTATATCTATATGAGACGGTAACTGATAATGGGGAGAATTCCTGGCGCTCAACTCCATCTCACCATGGCATGATCCACAGTTCCGGCTGCTCAATGCAGGAGAAGCAGGGCAGGGCACCAGATCAGTATGAGCCTGGGCCATGGTCCTGCCCGATGGATCTCCGCCATGACACTGCTCACACGGAAAATCATGAAACGGCTCCAGCTTGACAGGATGGCACTCTTTACACCCCTTGGAGCTGCTGTTTTGAAGATTAGAGATAGAATCACATCCTGCAGAAAAAAGAGTTACCCAAGCCAGGAGAATCAGGATTATCCTGTTCAGCCATATCCGAATTTCAAGGCATTCACCGATTATAGCCATTTCACCCTGGCAACTCCTGGTTCCAAAAAGATTACCATTCACCTGGTTTCCCTATTCTATAACAGACAGTAGCAAATCATGCAGGCATATGTAAAATAGCTGAAAAAGTCAAAGAAAAGTTGCAGGATTACAGCATGAAAACAGATACAGGGACAGGCAGCAACAAAGATATTTCCAGTGCCATTGAATATATCAACAGTTTTCAGTTTCACGGATTTCGTCTGGGCCTGGAACGGATGGATGCCGTTCTATCTGCCCTTGGCATGCCTCACAAAAGGTATCCTGTCATCCATGTAGCCGGCTCCAACGGCAAGGGTTCCACCTGCGCAACCATCTCATCCATCCTGACCACAGCAGGTTACAGGTGCGGATTCTACTCATCTCCACACCTGTTCCGCCTCAATGAACGTTTCCAGATAAACGGTTCCAACATACCGGATCAGGAGCTTGCAGACCTGATCTTCAGGATCAGGAAGCTGGTAGAGGCAGGATATGCACTGAGCTACTTTGAATACACTACGGCCATTGCCTTCACCTGGTTTGCAGCCCAGAATGTGGATCTGGCCATCCTCGAGACAGGCCTTGGCGGAAGACTCGATGCCACCAATGTAGTGAATTCCCCACTTATGAGCATCATTACTACAGTAAGTCTGGAACATCAGCATTGGCTGGGAGATACAGTTGGTGAGATAGCCTGGGAGAAGGCAGGCATCATAAAGCCTGAACGACCTGTAATCACATGCGTAAAGGAGCCGGAGGCCGCCAAGGTAATCAGCAACCGGGCATCAAAACTGGGGGCACCACTTTACTCTCTCGGCAGAGATTTCAGCATGGAGAAAGACAGAGACAATGGACTCCGGTTCAGGTTCAGGGAACACACTATGCCCGGGCTTACACCTGGACTGCCTGGAAGACATCAGGAGGCCAATGCTGCTGCAGCCCTTGCCTCGGTATCCCTGTTGCGTGAACAGGGATTCGAGATAGAAGAGAGTCAGATCAGAGCAGGGCTTTCACAAACATCCTGGCCCTGCCGGTGCGAACTGCTTTCCAGGCGCCCCTACATACTCATAGATGGGGCGCACAACAGGGAGGGGCTGCATGCCCTTGCAGAGTACATAAAAAAACTATCTGACATTACACCATTTTCCCACTGCAGCCTGCTATGGGCATGCTCAAATGAGGGAGGCGACAAACCATTTCTGGAGCTATTGGGCATAGTTGGCCCTCTTTTTCATACCGTCACCATTACTGAACCGCCAGGCCCAAGGTCTCCCGTGACTGTAAGACAATGGGAAAGGGCAATGGCAGAAAACATCTCTTCAGAAGGGCAGGATGTCACCCTTACGGAAAACTGGGAGCGTGCCCTATATGATGCACTGGAACATATAGAACAGGATGGGCTGCTGGTAGTGGCAGGTTCTCTCTATCTTGCAGGTGCAGTCAGAGAAAAACTGGTAAATGAGATGAGGATAAAATGAAAAAGGACTGCTGCAGCTCCTGCCTGTACTGCCAGCAGCCCTTTTCCCATCAAATACGAGAAGGTCTGAATGCCTCATCTTCCCTTTCCTAACCCTCTAAAAAAGGGAAACGCCACAAGATCTCATATTCTGTGAAATGTTGATACCTCTAAGTGACGATCAGCATTATTCCCAAATTATGCCGCCTGCAAGTTTTCAGAAGGGCGAGAGGTTCAGACACGCCCCTCATGGAGGATTAACCTCTATCAGACGGTAAAACAGGCAATTTAAGATAGTTTCAAACCAGATGACAGACAAGTACCGGACATGGTGCAAAACCGATAACCCTCTCTGTCACCGACCCCATAAGGAGACGCTTCAAACCGGTTCGTCCATGTGAACCCATTACGATTACTGCTGCCCCGAACTCCTCAGCAGCTTCGATTATTCCCTGGTGCGGCTCGCCCTCCTTTACTATGACCTCGCAAGAGACACCCTGCTGTTCAGCCTCTTCCTTGAGTTGTTCAAGCCGCTCCCTTTTCTCTTCCAGCATCTTATCGATATATTTATGTGCAATAGAAAAAAACTCGTCATTACTATATATGACTGTTACTGCAGCCATTCTGGAGGAGTGCTCCTTGGCAATATCAATGGCACGCTCCACTGCTGGACGACAATTGGGCGAGTTGTCCGTGGCAACCAGTATCTTTTCCCATGAAATATGGCTCCCTTCCGGAACCACCAGGACGTCCCTGGTAGT
>JALSKY010000075.1 GCA_026988585.1 Deltaproteobacteria bacterium | reverse complement strand
CTGAATATATCGTTCCATGCCTCCTCCCGGGTCCACTGGTTCAGCAGTGCCGGAAGGCCTCCATGGGTTGCACAGGTCCCCAGCGCAATGAGGATATCGCAGTTTTCCCTCATCTTTTCTAATACTTCCATGTGCTCATCATTGGCCACACCGCCTGATACGATACCGACCTGTGCCTTTGGGATATCCAGGCTGGTCTTGTCGCCCAACTGGCCAAAATACTTATGATCCACCAGGACAGGAATGTGAACCAGTTCAATATGGTTCAGCAGTTCAACCAGGGCCTCACCGGTATTCAGGATGGCGATTTCACAACCCGAACAGGAATGCAACCATTCTTCTGCTACTTTGACTGCCATATCATGCCTCCTTTATGCCGCTTCAGCCTTGACCAGGCTGTTCTGATGAGGCCCAAGGGCCTTGATCCGTTTGGTCATGTCAGTGACCAGTTCAACAAACTTGTCAGGCTCAGCGGCTGAACACCAGCCTATATCAAACCTGTCAGTTTCATATCCAAAGTCCTCAAGGAGTTCCTTGATCATCTCTGCCCTTGCCAACGCCTTGTAATTACCATCCTGGTAATGACATTCGCCCAGGTGTCACCCAAGGACAAGGACGCCGTCCGCCCCCTTATTCAGGGATTCAAGTACCAGTTCAGGATGGACCATCCCTGAACACATTACCCTGATAATTCTTACATTGGATGGATACTGCATCCTGGATATGCCTGCCAGATCGGCTGCAGCATATGAACACCAGTTGCAGCAGAATGCTATTATTCTCGGTTCATAACTCATGGCTAATTCTCCTGTCTTATGAACAATTTCTCATCTCTATGCTGCCAGGGCTGCATCAATCTGGGCCCTGATCTGTTCATTGGTGAAGCCGGCCACATAAACTCCTTCCTTTGGACAGGTAGCCTGACATACACCGCATCCCTTACATTTTGCCTTGTTGATAACAATTCCCTTGCCGCCATCATCAAGTTGGACCAGGGAGATGGCCTGGTATGGACATGCATCCACACATAGGGCACAGCCATCACAGTGGTTGGGATCCACATTTGCCTTGATGGCATCCAGCTCCATGGCCTCCTTGGAGAGTATGGCTGCCGCCTTGGCTGCGGCTGCCTTGGCCTGGGCAATGGATTCTTCAACCGGTTTTGGATAGTGAGCAAGGCCTGCCATGAAAAGTCCATCAGTGGCAAAATCCACTGGACGGAGTTTGGCATGGGCCTCCTGGAAGAAGCCATCGCCATCTACAGAGACCTTGTAGAGCTTGGCCAGCTCCTTTGCCTTGGGGTTCGGGAGTATGGCTGTAGCGAGAACCATAACATCGGTCTTTATCAACAGGGGGTTGCGGAGCACATGGTCCCAAACCTCAACAAACAGGCTGTCATCTGTCTTCTGGACCTGGGGTTTGCCATAGAGTTCATAGTTGATGAACACAATCCCCATGGCACGTGCCTCTTTGTAGAGGCTCTCCCTCTGGCCATAGGTCCTCATATCCCTGTACAGGATATAAATATCCCTGGAAGGATCCTCTTTTTTGAGCTCCATGGCTGCCTGCACCGTATGGGTACAGCAGACCCTTGAACAGTACTGTCTGTCCTTCTCCCTGGAACCCACACACTGGACAAACACGAAACTCTTGCCCTTTTTGACCCTGAAGTCGCCAGCCAGCCTGGCAGCCTCAAACTCTATGGAAGTAAACACCTCCTCATATTCGCCATATCCATACTCATCGTAGGGCTTATAAGGACGTCCGCCAATTGCAACGATTCCCACACCGTGCTCGATCACCTGCTTCTCGCCGTTACTCTCTATGGTGGAGCGGAAATTGCCCACAAATCCTTCTGCGTCCACTACTTGGGCCTCGAAGTGAACAGTGATCCTGGGATTGTTGAGGACCTTCTCCTCAACTTTCTTGAGATAGCTGGGAATATCCTCATAAGTCCAGGTACGTAACAGGTGCCTGGCATTGCCGCCGAGGACCTTGCCCTTCTCCACAAGATGCACGTCAAACCCCTGATCTGCAAGACTAAGGGCACTCTCCATGCCTGCTAAACCGCCACCTACCACAAGGGCAGCCGGTGTTATGGAGACGCTGACATTCTGGAGAGGAGACTGCAGGACCACCTTGGCCACTGCGATCCTGACCAGATCCTTGGCCTTCTCGGTAGCCTTCTTGGGATCATCAGAGTGGACCCAGGAATCCTGGTTCCTCAGGTTGGCCATCTCGAACAGATATTCATTGAGTCCGGCAGCCTTGATGGTCTCACGGAAGAGAGGCTCATGAGTACGCGGTGTACATGCAGCTACGACTATCCTGTTTAGCCCCTTTTCCTCTATACGTTTCCGGATCAGATCCTGACTGTCCTGAGAGCAGGTAAAGAGGTTTCTTTCAACGTGGACCACATTTGGCAAGGTCTGAGCATAATCTGCAACGGCCTCCACATCCACAACTCCGGCAATATTGGAACCGCAATGGCATACAAATACGCCTACCTTTGGTTCCTCAGAGGCAATATCCTTCTCTGCCGGAAAAGTTTTCTCCTCTGTCAGGCTGAACCGCTCGGAGGCCAGGATTTCTGCTGCCCC
>JALSKY010000074.1 GCA_026988585.1 Deltaproteobacteria bacterium | reverse complement strand
TGCAAGATAGATGGAATAAAACCCCTGGATATGAGGCAGCGCTTTGCCATCAGTGCATTGTGCGATGACGAAGTGCCTCTTTGTATCCTGGAGGGGCCTGCTGGCACAGGAAAGACCTTTATCGCCCTTGCAGTTGCCATAGAGCAGACCTTTGCAGGAAAATTCAAGAAGATACTGGTAGCCAAGCCCACCATTGCAGTGGATTCCTCTCAGCAGCTCGGTTATCTCCCAGGATCCCTGGAAGAGAAGCTGGATCCCTGGCTGGGTTCCATTCGGGATAACATAAGTGTTTTGGGATATACCGGCTCCGATGTGAATTTTTTGTCCGATATTCTGGAGCCCATGTCCATAGAGCATATACGAGGCCGCAGTATCCGGGAGGCGTTTATTATCCTGGATGAGGCACAGAATCTCACAAAGGGACTCTTGAAGACCATACTTACCAGGGCTGCAGAGAATACCAAGATCGTTGTATGTGGTGACATCAGCCAGATAGATAATGTCTATGTGGATCGTTATTCCAACGGGCTCTCAGCACTTATAGAGGCCACCATGGATAGTGATCTTGCGAGTTATGTCAAGCTGACCAAGTGTGTCCGTTCCCCCCTGGCAAAGTTTGTTGAGAGCGCCCTTTGATTATGTGGGCTCTCTCTACTGGAAACAGGTTTGCGTTACCTCTGTTTTTTGCTGTTTCTACTGTTTTTTTCAACAAGCCACTTGACCTGCGGTCATTTTTTCTATTAAATTAAAGGTGTTATTTTGAATAAATAGAGATGGTTCAAAAAAGGAGAGGATATGGCCCTGACCAAGGCAGATCTTGTTAATCAGCTTTATGAATCTGAAGTGCTGACCAAGGCCCAGGCTGTAGAGGCAGTGGAGACAGTTATAGAGGTGATAAAGGAAACCCTTGAGGATGGAGAGAATGTACTCATAAGCGGTTTCGGCAAGTTCACGGTAAAGGACAAGCGGGCCAGGCGGGGACGAAATCCCCACACAGGAGAGGATCTTATGCTGGCGCCAAGGCGTGTTGTAACATTCAAGCCTTCAGGCGTGCTCAGAGACAAGATCAACAACGGCTAAAATCAGCAGAGTATTTCTGTTTTGGCCTTTACAGCCGGAATGATACCTGTTGACCTTTTCAGGTTTTGGAAGAAGGCCTCATAAATACAGGGTCTCTTCTCTCATACGGCCTCTTTTCTTTATATGAGAATTGAGCTGGCCGCAGGCAGCCATGATGTCCTGTCCCTTGCTTTTACGTATTATGGTGGTCAGATTGGCCTGTTTCAGAATTTCCTGAAATCTCAATATGTTCTTCTCCTCCGATGGCTGGAAAGGCAAATCCGGGCACTCATTAAAGGGTATCAGGTTGACCTTGGAGGGAATTCCATTCAGGAGTTTTGTCAGCCTGTGCGCATCTTCCTGCAGGTCATTAACCCCCCTCAACATCAGATATTCAAAGGTTATCCTGCGTCTCTTGGCAAGGTTGTATCTCCTGCACGCCTCCAAAAGATGTTGCAGTGGATAACGCCGGTTTATGGGCATCAATTCTGACCGCACCTGATCTGTAGTGGCATGAAGGGAGATTGCCAGCCCTACATCCATCCTGTAGCCCAGCTCCAGAATCTTTGGGACTATACCTGATGTTGAGACGGTTATGCGTCGATTTGAGAAGTTCAGGCCGAGATCATCGGTCAATATCTCTATGGCCCTGATGAGCTGGCCAAAATTCGCAAGGGGTTCTCCCATGCCCATGAACACGATATTCCTGGGTCTTTTCCATTTTGGGACCTCCCTGATGACAGAGAGGGCCTGACCTGCTATTTCAGAGGCCTTCAATCCGCGCCTCAGGCCCATACGGGCTGTCATACAGAATCTGCATCCAAGTGCACAGCCCGCCTGGGTAGATATGCAAAGAGTATTGTGATCCTTTTCCGGAATAAGAACGGTTTCGATTATATTTCCATCTTCCAGTTCAAACCCCCATTTTATGGTGCCGTCTCGGGATTCTTGCCTTGAAATGGGATTCAGGTCGTAGAGAAAGAAACTCCTCTGAAGTTTTGCCCTGAGTTCCTTGGAGATATCGGAAAAATCATTGAAACCGGCAGGCCTTCTGGACCATATCCACTTGAATATCTGTCTTCCGCGAAAGGGCTGGAGCCCTTGGGATGCCGCCCATTCCTCCAGCCCATCTCTTGTGATGTTTCTGATGTCTCTTTGCCGTCCTTTAACCATTACTGTTCAGAGTAGTTGTTCATTCCTGGGGCAGTCCATAAAAATTATTGCTGGGCTGCATCTCCTTTCAATTTATCATAAAGGCGTTTTGCATCCTCTCTTTCAGGAAACTGCTTCTGTGACTTTATCAAATCTTCCAGATAGTTGAGTGCCTCTTGTCTCTTGCCAGCCTTTTCAAGGGCTACTGCAAGATGATACTGGATGGTTGGCTGCTGGGGCCAGTTTTCATGGGCGCTTTTCAGACTGGAGATGGCCAGATCAGGCTTGCCTCTCTGCACCAGAATCCAGCCATAAGTGTCCTGGATGGCAGGCTGATCCGGGGCTGCTGCCAATGCCTTCTGGGACAATATAAAACCCTCCTCAGCCCGCTCCGGGTCCTGGGCCATTATCCAGGCCAGGTTGTTGAGAGCTGGAGCGAAATCCGGTTTGATAGATATTGCCTTACGGTACAGCTCTTCAGCCCTTTTACTGTTCCCACGTTGCTCCTCCATGGTGGCAATGGCCATATATGCCATGAGGAGCTTCGGGTTTTTCTGGAGGAGTTCTTCATATTTTTTTATAGCTCCCTCGAGATCACCCTTCTGCCGGTAGAGCCTGGCCAGGGCAACATAGGGTGCCAGTAGCTGATCGTTGAGGTCCAGGGCCTTACGGAAGGCTGCCTCTGCCTCATCCCATCGCTTTTCCCTTGCAAGAATATCTGCCTTCAGCATATAGAGCCCAGGATTTTCAGGCTCCTTTTCCACGAGTTCATCCAGCATCTGTAATGCCTTGTCACTTTTTTTCTCAGAAACATAGAGAGATGCCAGCGTGCCGGCAGCTACAATGTTGCCAGGAACCCTGTTCAATATCTTGGTGAGCTGAGCTTCAGCCCCCTTGAAATCCTTCATGGCAATCATTGTCTTGGCAAGCAGGTACTTGGCCTGCAGATTTTCCGGATCCTTTTCCAATAGCTTGTCCAGATCCGACCTGGCCTGCCCGGCCTTGCCCTTGCCCAGCAGGGCTGAGGCCCTGAGCAGAAGCGCCCGAGGGAGATCAGGTATAGCCTGCAGTACCATGTCAGCATTTCCTACGGCCTGGTCATATTTGCCAAGACGAAGTTGAATCTCTGAAAGCAGGAGCCTTGCCTTGAGAAAGTTACGGTTCTTTTTCAGACAGGCAAGAAGGTCATCCTCTGCATCCAAAAGGTCCTTTTTCCCTATCCGTGCCAGTGCCCTGAGATAGAGTG
>JALSKY010000073.1 GCA_026988585.1 Deltaproteobacteria bacterium | reverse complement strand
ATCTATAATGGCTGGATTCCGCAAAGGGCTCTGGGTAATAAAACACCCATAGACGCCCTGAAACAATGGCAACAAAAACGTCCTAACCTCTTTAAAAAATCGGTATATAATCTTGCGGGTCCTGACAGTTACTCCACACAAAGAGCCCCGCAAGGACGGCGTAACCTCAGGTCACGCATGTGGTCACAATCTTATCGCTGCAGGAGGTCTTGGAGCTGCGCTGGCCATCAAAAACCTTATGCAGGATAAAAAGATTGCTGGAACGCTTAGAGTTTATGGCGCTGCTTCAGAGGAAACCGAAGGAGCCAAGGTTTACATGGCTCGTGACGGTTTGTTTAACGATGTGGATGCTATGCTGCATTGGCACCCCATGAACATAGCCAGCGTTTTGAAACTTAGAAGCACTGCCTTGAGTCATATGTATATTGAGTTCATTGGCAAGACTGCTCATGCTGGACTGAATCCATGGAAAGGCCGTAGTGCTCTTGATGCGGTGGAGATTTTCCTGCACAGTGTCAACATGATGCGCGAGCACGTCCAGCCCACAGCGCGTATCCACTACGTCATCAAGAATGGCGGTGTGGCTCCCAATATCGTGCCCGAAAAGGCATCGGTCATGTTGACCTACCGCAACGCAAACCGTGCTCTTGTAGAAGATGGTGTGGCCTGGCTAAAGGATATGGCTAAGGGAGCTGCTCTTGCAACGCAAACCAAAGCGTTGGCTGTCGATTATTTCGGCATGTACGACTTACTGCCAAACACACCTTTGGCCGAACGGATGCAACGGCATCTGGAGGAAGTTGGTTTGCCGAAATATACTGAGGAAGAGATCGCTTTTGCCAAAACCCTTCAAAAGAACGCCGGGGTAGAACCAACCGGTATGACTAAAGAGATCAAGCCATTACCCACCGACGAGCCAATTCTGGGTGGCAGCTCCGATGTGGGTGATGTCAGCTGGCTCACTCCCACGATGGGTCTGTTAATGCCCTCTTCACCGGAGGGAATTGGGATTCACACCTGGATGGCAACCGCTAGCCATGGATCGAGTATAGGAATGAAATCGGCCGTTGCGGCGGCAAAAGTTTTGGCACTGACCGGCATAGACATTCTTACCGATCGTGCTTTTATGCAGAAAGTTAAGGATGATTTTAAAAAAAGGACTAAAGGGTTTAAATACAAATCGCCCATTAACGCATTGATCAAAGAACCGATTGGCTTACCAGATGAGATGCGCTCCCATGGAAGTGTTTTAGACCTGAAAGAAAGTTTTTATAAACAAGCTGGAGATGATCAGTTTTATAAAAGTAATAACGAATAAGTCGTCAGTTGAAATTCCTGCGAGTCCATGGAATTATCCGTAAAGTTCCAAGACAAAACAGGTATCAATTGACGCTTACTGGAGTCATAGTTCAGAAAGTACATGAAATAAGCTAACAATCACACTCACGCTTACCCGCAAGCCCTGCCTCTTTCCGGTGGCAATTCATAGTCTTTCCTTACTGGAAAGCTGGTTGCCAACTGGTGGGCGGGCAGGTGATGCAGGTCGTTAGCCGGTGAAAAGAGGATAATTATGGGATACCGTGATGAAATAATAAAAAAAATAAAAGAACAATATCCTTATCTGTCACGCCAATATGGCATTCGACGCATCGGGCTTTTTGGTTCTGTGGCAAAGGATTCAGCTAGACCAGATAGTGACATTGATATAGTAGTTGAATTTGACCATCACATCGGACTAAAATTTGTAGAATTTGTTGAATATATGGAGAATTTGTTTGGCAAAAAGGTCGATGTGCTTACACAAGATGGAATAAGAAACATTCGTGTAAAAAAGGTATCTACAGAAATAGAGAAGAATATTATTTATGTCTAAACGCACTGATCAAGACTTGATTGAGGATATATTGATCTGTCTTTCAAAGATAGCACAATATATTCATGGCATCAGTTTTGATGACTTTGTTCATGACCTAAAAACACAAGATGCAATAATTAGAAACTTGGAAGTCATAGGAGAAGCTACTAAGCAAATATCACCTAAACTAAAAGAAAAATACCAATCTATTCCATGGAAGATGATTGCTGGTACCAGAGATAGACTAATTCACGGATATTTTGGAGTAAATATTGATATTGTTTGGGAAATAGCAACTATTGATGCTCCTGCATTGGAACATGAGATCAAGCAGATAAAAAAAGAATATTTCGGCTAACGAGAAAGGTTAGATTGTGAGAGCGAGTGGGCGAGCGAGCGAACCACAATCTGAACCGTTTGTTGAACAAGCCCGGCACTCTTTAGAAAATATCTTTTTGCCGCTGGGAGTACTGTTTAGAGGGATGAACTAAAAAACTTCTGATTTTGTTTTAATACCGCTCTTTGAAAAAGGTTTTGCATGTTTTTTGGGGTCATATAAAGGCAAATGCCATGTATTTTGGGCGCATGAGTCTCTTAACGGAGATTTTATCTTGTCTCCGTTTTGGGGATGTATGTTGATCAGGGTTTACATATGCGCCCTCCAGGCCTTTCTCAGGTGCTACAGGCACCCTGATATTTAACCGGCCCTGGCATCATGGTCCTTAGGATTTTCATTGGCCTTCCACAGACCGGACAGGTGATTGTCGGCCTTTTTCTGTTTCTTTTGGCAAACATCCTGAGAGGATTGATACGAAGGACCATCTGAAGAAAAACGGATGAGCTTCTTGCTGCAGGGGTGGAGAAACCCGTAACACCTGAGGAGATAGAGGAAATATTCTCCGCTGACGGTTCTTGTCCTGTACTGTAGGTGACCATGCCAATGCTGCAATCAAGGATGTCCTTTTCCCTACAGGTATTTTCCAAGATAGATTATGGCTTTTTGTCCATCACCTACCTCCTTGCAGTCCACGATCCATTTCCCAGGACAATTTCCTGGTACCCTAAAACCTGGAGGAATTTAGCCCTGAAGACCTTTGCAAGGGCCTCATGGTTGAACATGATATCCGGGCGACTTGGTACGCCAGAGACGGGTTTCCATGTTGATACTTGCTCCGGGCATGACCACATGGATATGGGGATGGTAATCAAGGCGGCGGGAATGGGTGTGGAGAATTGCGGTGAGTCCTGCAGCACCGCCAAGTTTCTTGTCGTTTTTTACAAAGGTCTACAGGATATCCTGGACACAGGAGAACATCAGTGAATAGATGGCCTTCTGGTGTTTCCAGGCCAGATCCCTAAGCTGGGACGGCAGGGTGAAGGTGATAAGATAGTACCTGGCAGGAAGCCTCTTGCTCAGCTGGTTTTCTATCCACTGCTGGTTTTCATGGTTTTGGCAGTGGGGACAGTTTCTGTGACCGCAGGAAAGAGGGATGTAGGTGATCTGACAGCAGTCTTTTCCCGTGCACTGGGCCATCATGCGGGGGCCATGTTCATCCCAGCAGTGCTCCATGGCGTGAAGGGCCTTTTTATGGGATAGGAGGACGAAGTTTTTATATTGCTTGAAATATCCATATTCGGAATAATACACTACCTTTTTAAAGTGCATAACTCAGGTTGAAAATATAGCAGATTTTGTGGGTAACTGATGTCTTTTTTCAAAGAAAATCTTGCAGTAAACAGGCTTCTTTTTTTCGTTACCGCCTTCCGGAGGTTTGTCCTGGAGATAGCCATAGGTTTTGTGCTGCTCACCCTGTTAATCTATTGGTATTCGCCTGATCTGCTCACTCTGCTCCAGATACATCTGGATCAGAAACTGGCATTTTTTGGGGTTTTTGAACCGGTGATTGCCTTGATAAAACTTTCATCTGTGGTGGCCTTGATCCTGATGGCTCCCTGGATAATGGTTCGAATCGGCAATGTGCTCTCTTCTGCCTTTGGTTTGAGGCGTATCTTTATCGTGCTGTTCGTCTTCTTCGGGCTGCTTCTGTTTTATGCTGGTGCAACATTCTGTTTTCTCGTGACCCTGCCATTCGGTGTCAAATTTCTCCTGGGATACCAGTCAGAGGTTGTCAAACCGGTGATAAGTGTTGGGAAATTTGTTGATTTTACAGGGTTGTTTCTGTTGAGTTTTGGCCTCATATTTGAACTGCCGCTTATCATGACCCTGGTATGTAGATTAGGGGTCTGTACTCCGGATACCTTTAGCAGCAAGAGACGTTACGCCATATTGATAATAGCAATCCTTGCGGCAGCTCTTACACCTACTCCGGATGTGTTCAATATGTCCCTTATGGCCCTGCCCCTATATTTTCTTTATGAGATCGGCATTGTTGTCGCCAGACTGGTCTGTAAAAGACCGCAGGAACAGCCATCTTCTGCTTGAGAGTCAGCGTTTTCTTTACTTGACAACAGGATTGCGGGTTTTATATTGTGCTCTCTTCAGGTTATGGAGCCATAAATAGGCTCTTTTGTGTGGCAGGCGCATGATCCAGCCATTTTTCAAAAGGCTTTTTCTTCTGTTTCACTCCTGTATCAGTGTGACTTCTTCCTTCTGATAACAGGTGTTTCAACATGACCTGTTGGCAGGCTCATGTGCGGGAATTTGTGGCTGAAATGGCTGAGCTGTGCGCGGTTCGGCATTGAGATATGAAAAAAACAAAAGATAAAAGTGAGTTCTCCATAGTGGTGGAGGATATCCCTCGTGATGGACTGTTTCTTAATTACAGCCAGCTTGAGAGGGGGATGGCACAATTTGATCCTGACAAGTCCATGCTCAGGGGCAGCGGGCGGCTGGAACTGTTCAGGCAGGGGAAGGATGTCCAGATCAAGGGTGAACTGGATGCTTTGATTGCACTCCCTTGTGACAGATGCCTGGTATCTTTTGAGCAGGAGGTCGCAACCGATTTTTTCTACCTGCTTCGGCCTTCCAGCGAATTTATAGCAGAAAATCCCGGAGAGTTGCAGGTAACCGAGGAAAATGTTGACGAATATTGGTATGAAGATGGGATCATCAGGGCAGATGATCTCTTTCGGGAGCAGATTCTCCTTAAACTGCCGGTCAGAAACCTATGTTCCCGGGAGTGCAAGGGATTGTGTCCCGGGTGCGGGGCCGATCTGAACAGAGAAGAGTGCCGTTGTGAGGCCAAGGAGCCGGAAGGGCCTTTTGCTGTGCTGAAAGGCGTTGTTGTCAAAGAGTAATGGTATATTGACCCTGTATGCACTAAGGTGGCAGAAAAATCTCAGGGTTTATACTGATTGTCAGATTAAAAAGGCAATATTGACAGAGAAATTTCCATACGGAGGTATAAGATAAAATGGCTGTACCAAAGAGAAAGGTTTCAAGGTCGAGAAGAGGAAACAGGCGTTCTCATGATGCCATTAAGGCACCTGCTATTTCCATATGTCCACAGTGTGCAGAACCCAAGGCCCCTCACAGGATCTGCCCCAGTTGCGGCACATATAAGGGGAAGGACTTTACAGCATCAAAAGAGGACCAAGAGTAAACGACCATGGTAGTGGCGCTTGATGCCATGGCAAGTGATCATGGCCCATCCGTATTGGTTCAGGGGGCTGTTGCAGCAGCCAGAGACTTTGGTATTCCTGTGGCCCTTGTCGGGAACAAGGATATTCTGGAGCCTCTTATAGAAAAGGAGATGACTCCTACTGAACGGCTGAGCCTGCCTGTAGAGATGGTCCACGCCACCCAGGTGGTAGCAATGGATGAGAGTCCAGCGGAGGCGCTGAGAAAAAAGAAGGACTCATCCATACAGGTTGCCTTCGATCTGGTAAAGCAGGGGCGTGCGGATGCCGTGGTCAGTGCCGGGAACTCTGGCGCCACTCTTGCCACAGCCATGTTCACCCTTGGCAGAATCAAGGGTGTCAGGCCAGCCATCGCCACCATGTTTCCTACCCTGAAGAAACCCTCCCTCATGATAGATGTCGGGGCAAATGTGGATTGTAAGCCATCCCATCTTTTTCAGTTTGCAGTGATGGGTTCCCTCTTTGTTCAGGAGGTGCTGCACCGGCCTGCTCCGAGGATCGGTATCCTGAGTATAGGAGAAGAGGGGAGTAAGGGGAATCAGCTGGTGAAGCAGACCCGTGATCTGCTTCAGGAGAGTACTCTCAATTTTGTAGGAAATGTTGAGGGACGTGATTGTTTTACCGGTGATGTGGATGTGGTCGTATGTGACGGATTTGTGGGAAATATCTGCCTGAAGCTCAGCGAAGGGTTGGCAGAGGCCATCCTTAGGATGCTAAAGGCAGAGCTGGAAAGCAGCTTCCTTGCTACCATGGGTTACGGTCTTGCGCGCAAGGCCTTTCGCAATTTTCGCAAGCGGGTCGATTATGCCGAATATGGCGGTGCTCCTCTCCTTGGCGTAAAGGGAGTGGCTATAATCTGTCATGGCAGGTCAGCATCCAAGGCGATCCGCAATGCCATAAGAATGGCCCATGGCCTTGCAGAGAGCAAGCTCGCAGACAAACTTGAAACTGCCATGTCTGATGCTGCGGTTTCCAGATAAATAATAAATTTGGTTTCTGTTGACTGATTGTGATGATACGATCTCGAATACTCGGTACCGGTTCATATGCGCCCAGGAAGGTCCTGAGCAACAAGGAACTGGAATCCATGATAGATACTACTGATGAGTGGATAACGACCCGTACTGGTATCCGCCAGCGCCATATTGCCAGCGACGATGAACCCAACTCCCTTCTTGCAGCTAAGGCCGGAAGAAATGCACTGGAGATGGCAGGTCTATCAGCTGAAGATATGGACCTGATCATAGTAGGAACCTTTACCCCTGATATGCCAATGCCGTCAACGGCATGTCTTGTGCAGGCCGAGCTTGGGGCAAAGAGGGCAGGGGCCTTCGATGTGGTTGCTGCCTGTTCAGGGTTTCTACATGCCCTTGCCATAGCAGACAAGTTCATCAAGGCAGAGCCCACGCAAAAAATACTGGTGATTGGTAGTGAGGTTTTGTCCCGGCGGACCAACTGGAGCGACAGGAGTACCTGTGTGCTTTTTGGTGATGGTGCCGGTGCAGTGGTTCTCGCCGCCTCTGAAGAGGCTGATTCCGGAGTGATGTCCACACACCTCCATGCAGATGGAAGGTTGTGGGAACTGCTCACTGTGAGGGGATTGGGCACTTCCTGTATGGTGGATGAGGATATGTTGAAGCAGGGGCTCCACTATATTGAGATGAATGGTCGGGAGGTGTTCAAGCACGCAGTCAGGGCATTGGAGTCAGCGGCGATGGAGGCCCTGGAGGCCAATGGCTGGTCCGGTGAAGATATTGACCTTTTAGTGGCGCATCAGGCCAACATCAGGATTCTGGAATTCCTGAGAGAGCGTCTTGGTCTGCCCAGGGAGAAGGTCTTTATCAATATAGATAAGTATGGTAATACCTCAGCTGCGAGCATACCAATCGCGCTGGATGAGGCTAACAGGTCGGGTGTCCTTAAACCGGGCCACAAGGTTTTGATGGTTTCCTTTGGCGGGGGCTTTACCTGGGCCTCGGCTGCAGTTACCTGGTAGGCGTTGATTTTGCAGGGTCTCTTGCTTGATCAGTAGCAGTTGATTCGAATTTCTTGAAAGGGCTGATATTTTATGAGTGTCAATTATTTTCTCACTGAAGAACAGCAGATGATCGTGGAGCTGTGCCGGCAGATAGCTGAAGAAAAAATAGTCCCTGTCAGGGCGGAGCTGGATCGTAATGAGGAATTCCCCTGGGAGATAATGAAGGATCTGGCCCAGGCAGATCTTTTCGGGCTCTACATACCAGAAGAATATGGCGGGCTGGGCGGTGGCACATTTGAAAATTGTCTCGCTGTCGAACAGCTTGCATGGGGATGTATTGGCGTCACCACTACCTTTGCTGCCAGTGCCTTGGGTGGATATCCCATTCTTCTTTTTGGCAGCAAGGAACAGAAGGAGAGATATCTGCCGGACGTGGCTGCAGGTAAAAAACTGGTCGCCTTTGGTCTTACTGAGGCTGGTGCAGGGAGCGATGCAGCGGCTATAAAGACCACAGCAGTGGATGCGGGTGATCACTGGGTTATCAACGGTACGAAGCAGTGGATCACCAATGGTGGGGAGGCTGAGATATACACCATCATTGCCATGACAGACAAACATAAGGGTGCACGCGGCGCATCCGCCTTTATCCTGGAGAAGGGTGATGAGGGGTTCTCCTTTGGAAAGAAGGAGAAGAAGATGGGGCTCCGGGCATCTTCTACAAGAGAGCTCATATTCAATGAGTGCCGCATACCCAAGGATAGACTTCTCGGCAGGAGGGGGCAGGGTTTCATCGTAGCCATGCGCACCCTGGATCTGGCCCGTCCCGGAATTGGAGCAATTGGTGTTGGGCTCGCCCAGGCAGCTCTGGACGAATCGGTCAAGTATGCCAAGGAGAGGGTTCAGTTTGGCCAGCCTATCATCTCGTTTCAGGCGATTCAGCACATGCTTGCCGATATGGCTACTGAGATAGAGGCGTCCCGTGCCTTGGTATATGCAGTTGCCAGGACCATTGATGGCGGAGTAAAGAATTTTTCAAAACTTTCTGCTATGTCCAAGCTGTTTCCTACAGATGTGGCTATGAAGGTCACCACCGATGCGGTACAGGTGCTTGGTGGATATGGTTATATGCAGGAATATCCAGTGGAAAAGATGATGCGGGATGCCAAGATCCTGCAGATCTATGAGGGCACCAATCAGATCCAGAAGAATGTGATTGCCCAGGCCCTCAACAAGGAATATGCAGCAAAGTAGATAGGAATTCCCATTTTTGCCTGTAGCGTTGATATGAATATCATAGTCTGTATAAAACAGGTTCCGGATGCAGCCAGTGTCAAGTGGGACCGGGAAAAGGGCACCCTGATTCGTGATGGTGTGAAGAGTGTCATTAATCCCTTTGATTACAATGCAATAGAGGCAGCTCTCCAGGTCAGGGATGAACTTGGGGGGACGGTCACTGCTGTTACCATGGGGCCGCCCCAGGCCGAGGAGGCCATCCGTGAGGCCATCTCCCTTGGAGTGGATCAGGGGGTTGTTGTTTCGGACCGGGCCTTTGCCGGTGCAGATACCCTGGCAACTACATATACTCTATCCAAGGCCATTGAAAAACTGGGAGGTGCTGATCTGGTCTTTTGCGGTAAACAGGCCATTGACGGTGATACAGCCCAGGTAGGTCCTGGCCTTTCCGTGCGTCTCGGGATACCGTGTGTTACCTGTATCGGTGATATGGAGGTGCTGGAAGGGGGCAAAGGCCTTAGGGTCAAGCGGATGAATGAGTTTGGTTATGACCTGGTCGAGGTTGAATTTCCTGCTCTCTTTACCACTATTGCCTCTCTGAATACACCGAGAGTGCCTTCGTTAAAGGGTAAGATGAGGGCCAAGAAGGCCAAGATCCCGGTATGGACAGCCGAGGATATCGGAGCAGATCCGGATAGAATAGGTCTCAAGGGTTCGCCAACCCAGGTAGCATCCACATATATCCCCACCTTCGAGGCCAGGAAGGAGATGTTGGAAGGCTCTCCTGAAGAGCAGGTGGAGGCCCTGGTTGAAAGGCTCAAAGGAGCAGGAATTTTATAGCCCATGATTAGTGTTGACAAGGAATTATGTTCAGGCTGTGGTGTATGCCCGGATGTATGCAGTTACGGGGCTATCTCCCTGGTTGGTGACACAGCTCAGGTGGACCTGGACAAGTGTACCCTGTGCGGCACCTGTGCAGAGAACTGTCCGGCCGATGCCATAACCATAGAACGGGAGGAAACCGGTTCTGCTGCAGAACTGGATCAGTGGCGCGGCGTCTGGGTGTTTGCAGAGTTTAGGAATGGTGAATATGCACCAGTGGTCTTCGAGCTTCTCGGCAAGGGACGGGAACTGGCCGATGCCCTTGGGGAGGAGCTTTGTGCCGTTGCCATAGGCAGTGGAAGCCGAGATCAGGCAGAAGTTCTCGGAAATGCCGGTGCTGACAGGGTATTAGTGGCTGATTCACCGGAACTTGAGGGTTTTTCCGAGGATGTCTGGGCCAGGATACTATCCCGTCTTGCCTCTGAACAGAAGCCTGAAGTGATTCTCGCAGGTGCCACCTCCATGGGCAGGGCATTTCTGCCTCAGGTCGCCACTATGCTGGAGACAGGATTGACTGCAGACTGCACCCAACTGGAGATAAGAGCGGAAGATCGTGCCCTTCTACAGACAAGGCCTGCCTTTGGAGGCAACCTTCTTGCCACCATAGTATGTCCCAACCATCGGCCTCAGATGGCAACCGTGCGTCCAAATGTATTCAGGGCTCCATCTATGGATTTTGAGGATTCCGGCAATTCAGGAAGACAGATTGAGATAGATGAAATTGAACTCTCTCCGGAGGATCTGAAGTCTGGAGTTCGTGTCGTAGAGCGGAAGGTAGAGGATTTACAGGGCCCGGATCTTGCAAATTCCCAGGTAATTGTCACTGCTGGCAGGGGGATCGGGTCAGAAGATAATTTGAAGGCTCTGGAGCAGCTTGCAAACTGTTTGGAGGGTGCTGTCGGTGCAACCAGGGCCATAACCGATGCTGGATGGATATCTCATCACCATCAGATTGGTCAGACCGGTGCCACAGTTGCTCCTAAGCTCTATCTCGGTTTTGGTGTTAGCGGCGCGATTCAGCATCTGGTAGGGATGCAGGGTTCAGAGATTATAGTTGCTGTGAACAAGGATCCGGATGCCCCGATTTTCGATGTTGCTACCTATGGTATAGTTGGAGACGTTCATGAGATTCTGCAGCTCTTGCTTCAGCGTATCTGTAAAGGGGCAGGGCAGACTGGCGGATAGAATCATTATGATCTTCTAAGGATTGCATCATGTGTACAGAAAAGGTTCTTTCAGGAAAGACAGCCCTGGTTACTGGTGGTTCCCGGGGGATTGGCAGGGCAATAAGCCTCAGATTGGCAGAGATGGGTGCCTTTGTTTTGGTAAACTGTTCCAGTAGCAGTGATGCTGCCCAGGAGGTATTAGGCCAGATCAATTCTATTGGTGGAGATGGCGCTATCCTCTGTTTTGACGTGTCAGATCATGGTGCTGTAAAGGATGCCATAGCTTCTGCCATCAAGGAGCATGGGCCTGTTCAGGTCCTGGTGAATAATGCCGGGATAACGAGAGATGGTCTTTTGGCAAGAATGAAAGAGGATGATTGGGACAGGGTCTTTCAGGTCAATCTGAAGGGTGCATTCAACTGTACCCAGGCAGTAGCCATGCCCATGATGAAGAGCCGCTGGGGGCGTATCATAAATATCGGTTCCGTGGTGGGTGCCATGGGAAATGCAGGACAGGCCAACTATGCAGCAACAAAGGCAGGCTTGGAAGGGTTTACCAGGTCCCTTGCCAGGGAGTTTGCTCCCCGGGGGATCACAGTCAATCTTGTTGCTCCAGGTTTCATAGAAACAGATATGACTGCAGTTCTCAGCGACAAGATAAAGGATGGGCTGTTGGCATCCATACCCCTGGGACGAATGGGTTCCCCTGAAGATGTTGCATCTGCAGTAGCCTTTTTGGCATCGGATGATGCAGGCTATGTTACAGGACATACCCTCCATGTGAATGGTGGCCTTTTGTGTCAGTAGCAGTAGTATTTTGAGCAGGAATAGGGAGTTTGTCCAGATCGGTCAGGTTTAAGGATTTCTTCAGGGTTTCTGCCGGGCTGAACTGGATGAAAGAAACAAAATTCTAAGAATAGCAGGAGGAATCAAAGATGGATGTTCAGGAAAAGATAATAGAGATTATTGCAAATCATCTCGACGTACCCAAGGAAAAGGTTGTTCCCCAGGCCACTTTTGCAGATGACCTTGGGGCAGATTCCCTGGACCTGGTGGAGCTGGTCATGGCATTCGAGGAGGAGTTCGGCATGGAGATAGCTGATGAAGATGCTGAAAAGCTCCGTTCTGTACAGGATGTCATAGATTATGTAAAAAACAACATGGGATAGATAGGGCATCTTGCTCATGACTTCTGAAAAGAGAAGAGTAGTCGTTACCGGGGTGGGGCTCCTCACCCCTGTAGGTATAGGTGTGGAGGAAAGCTGGAAGAACATCGTAAATGGTGTTTCCGGCATTGGCCCTGTGACCAAGTTTGATCCTGACGGATATCCCAGCCGCATTGCCGGAGAGGTAAAGGGGTTTGATCCAAAGGAGTTCATGCCTGCCAAGCTGGTGAAACGTCTGGATCCTTTTGTCCAGTTTGCCATTGCTGCCTCAAAGATGGCCTGGGATGACTCCGGTCTCCAACAGGAAAAGGTGGATCCTGAGCGGATGGGAGTGATTACAGGTTGTGGTTTGGGAGGGCTTGGCACTATTGAGAAGACCCGGGACGTCCTGGTGAACAGGGGGCCAAAGAGGGTTAGTCCCTTCTTTATCCCCATGGCTATCCCAAACATGGGTTCAGGCCAGGTCTCCATCATGTTCAACTGCAAGGGGCCCAATACCGTGTTTTGTACCGCCTGCGCTGCAGGTTCTCATGCAGTTGGTGAGGCCTTCAAGACCATCCAGAGGGGTGCAGCAGACGTGGTCTTTTCTGGTGGATGCGAATCTGTAATTACAGAGCTCGCCCTTGCAGGATTCTCTTCACTCAAGGCCCTCTCCACAAGGAATGACGAGCCTGAAAAGGCATCCAGACCCTTTGACAAGGACAGGGACGGTTTTGTCATTGCTGAGGGTGCAGGTATGCTCATCCTGGAGTCCCTGGATCATGCCAAGGCCCGGGGAGCTGAGATCTATGCAGAAATCGTAGGATATGGTGTCACTGGAGATGCATATCACATGACAGCCCCTCCTGAAGATGGAGAGGGCGGGGCCAGATGCATGAAGATGGCCTTGGAGGATGCAGGCCTGGCACCTGAGGATATAGATTACATAAATGCCCATGGCACCAGTACACCGCTAAACGATGTATGCGAAACCAGGGCTATCAAGAGTGTCTTGGGAGAACATGCCTACAAGATTCCTGTCAGCTCTACCAAGTCCATGACCGGCCATCTCCTCGGTGGAGCAGGTGGAATTGAGAGTGTCTTTTCAGTGCTGGCCATTAGGGACGGTGTGGTTCCACCAACCATGAACCTTGAAAATCCTGATCCTGAGTGTGATCTGGATTACTGTCCCAACCAGGCGAGGGAGATGGATCTGGAAGTGGTGTTGTCCAATTCTTTTGGTTTTGGTGGTACCAATGCAGTAGTAATATTCAGGAAATTCAAGGGATAGGTCTTTATGCCATGAAGATAGCCATTGGATCGGATCACGGCGGTTATGACCTGAAACAGGAGTTGATCCCCTTCATCCAGGGGCTTGGTCACGAGTTGCAGGATGTAGGCTGTCACAGCAGAGAGTCTGTGGATTATCCTGTTCAGGCATCTCTTGTGGTGGAAAAGATAGAAACAGGTGAGGTGGACCGTGGTATACTGATATGCGGTACAGGAATTGGTATGTCCATGGCAGCCAACAGGCATCGTGGCATCCGGGCCGCTCTGTGCCATGAGATCTTCACAGCAAGAATGAGCAGGGCCCATAATGATGCTAACGTTCTCTGCATGGGGGCCAGGGTGATCGGGTCCGGATTGGCAAAGGAGATGGTTCGGGAGTGGTTGCAAACAGAGTTTGAAGGGAATCGCCACTATCGCAGGATCTGTATGTTTTCCGCGGAGAAGTGATCTGACCAATTTCGATCTTTTTTGGATATAGGGTACTGGTTTCCGCCTGTTATTTTCGGCAGGCTTTTTTAGTTGCAAGTAGTTGTGAGTACAGGAGTTAAAAAGTGAAAGAGTTGTGTAAGACAGATCCGGAGGTGTTCAGGGCACTAAAGGCGGAAATCCAGCGGCAGACAGGGCAGCTGGAGATGATCGCCTCAGAAAATTTTGTGTCCGAGGCAGTGATGCAGGCTGAGGGCAGTGTCTTCATGAACAAGTATGCCGAGGGATATCCAGGCAAACGCTATTATGGCGGGTGTGTCAACATGGATACGGTTGAACAGCTTGCCAAGGATCGTCTCAATACCCTTTTTGGATCTGAATACTGTAATGTGCAGCCTCACTCAGGGAGCCAGGCAAATATGGCTGTCTATTTTGCCGTTCTCGATCCTGGGGATACCATTCTTTCCATGAGTCTTGCCCATGGAGGCCATCTCTCTCACGGAGCCAAGGTGAGTTTTTCCGGCCGGTTCTATAACATAGTCAGTTATGGTGTGGGCAGGGAGACCGGGCTTATAGATTACGATCAGGTGGCAGAACTTGCCCGAGAGCACAGGCCGAAGATGATAGTTGCAGGCGCAAGTGCATATCCACGTACAATAGATTTCGCCAGATTCAGTGAGATTGCCCAAGAGGTCGGGGCCTATCTCATGGTAGATATGGCTCATATTGCCGGATTGGTTGCAGCAGGGATACATCCATCGCCTGTACCCTTTGCAGACTTTGTAACCTCCACAACCCATAAGACCCTGAGAGGTCCCCGTGGAGGCTTCATCCTTACCCGCGAGAAATTTGCCAGACTTATAGACAGCCAGATATTCCCCGGAATCCAGGGTGGTCCCCTGATGCATGTTATTGCTGCCAAAGCGGTCTCTTTTACTGAGGCCCTGGCCGATGATTTCAAGAGCTATGCGCAGCAGGTTGTGGCCAATGCCAGAAGGCTTGCTGAGGTACTCAAGGAGAGGGGATTCAACCTGGTATCAGGCGGTACAGATAACCACTTGATACTCTTGGACCTGTCCGACAAGGATCTGACCGGGGCCCAGGCTGAGGAGATTTTGGAGAAGGCAGGGATAACGGTGAACAAGAATGCCATTCCCTATGACCCAAGGCCTCCAAGGGTTACCAGTGGGATCCGCATCGGCACACCTGCAATAACTACCCGGGGCTTGAAGGAGCCTCAGGTAGAAGAGGTAGCCAACTATATAGCAGATCTTCTTCTTAACTATGATCAACCTGAGCTGATCCCTGAGATCGGAAAAAAGATAGAAGCACTCTGCCATGATTTTCCCCTCTATCAGGAACGGCTGATTCGCTATGAGCAGGCCGTGAAGGAGTGTTGAAACCAGTGACCGGGCATGATCCAAGGCCATCATGGCAGGAGTATTTCATGTCCATTACCAGACTGGTTGCCAGCAGATCCACCTGCATGAGAAGAAAGGTAGGGGCACTTCTTGTTAAGGACCATCGTATTCTATCCACTGGTTACAATGGTGCCCCGGCAGGCATGAAACACTGTTATGAAGTAGGATGTCTCAGGGAGAAACTGGGTATCCCCTCTGGCCAGCGACATGAGCTTTGCAGGGCCCTTCACGCAGAGCAGAATGTTATTATTCAGGCAGCCTTTCACGGAATTCCTGTGGCGGGTTCTCACCTGTACTGTACAAACCATCCATGCGTCATCTGCACCAAGATGCTGATAAATGCAGGCATAACCAGGATCTATTACCTTGAAGGTTATCCTGATGAGCTCTCAGCCCAACTTCTCCAGGAGGCTGAGGTGGAACTTGTCAAGGTTGAGGAACAGGGAGCTTGAAATGAGGTGCCCCTTCTGCAAGCACAGCGATACCAAGGTGGTGGATTCCAGGTCCACAAGGGATGGTCGTGCCATTAGACGGCGCAGGGAGTGTCTGGCCTGTAAAGAGCGGTTCACCACTTATGAACGTATAGAAGAGTTTCAGCCGATGGTGGTGAAAAAGGATGGGAGGCGAGAACCCTTTGACAGGAGAAAGGTGATAGATGGCATCCTCAAGGCCTGCGAAAAGCGTCCTGTAAGTATTGAACAGATTGACTCCTTCGTGAGCGATCTTGAAAAAGAGATACAGGAACAGGGCGAGATGGAGATAGATAGCAGGAGAATAGGAGAACGCGTAATGGAGCGTCTCCGTGAGTGGGATGATGTGGCATATGTCCGTTTTGCCTCGGTTTACAAGCAGTTCAAGGATCTCCAGGAATTCATGAGCCAGTTGCAGGAGTTGATCAAGGGCAGTGACAGGAAAGATTTGCCTGGAAATGGCAGGAGCTGATCCGGTTTAACTTCCCTTATCCAATGTTTTTTTGTTAAGTTTTCTAAATTTTTTTTGCTATCCATTGCTATAGATCATCTATTGTGCTCAAATCTTGGGGCTTGAGAACATTTGATGAGACAGGAGTTCTAAGGTTATGACCAATTCGCTGAAGTGGAAATTTTTCTTTCTATCAGTTCTTACCGTGCTCTCCGTTCTGTTGGTACTGCCATCCTTCTATCCCAACATGCCGCAGGGGATCAAGAAATATCTGCCTGCAGACGGGTTGAAGCTTGGGCTCGATCTTCAAGGCGGCATGCACCTCATTCTGAAGGTGGACGTTGACCAGGCAGTCAGAAATGCGGCTCAACTCTATGCAGAAGACCTGAAGGATGTGCTCAAAGACAAGAAGATAACGGTGGTCAGAAAAAAGGCGGAAAGGCCTGATGAAATAGTCCTTGCCATACCCAACAGGAATGCTCTTGAGAAAGTCAAGGAGATTTTGCAGAAGGATTTTCCCAATCTTACCATAAAATCTGTAGATGAGGATGCCCGTTTCCCAGTATTGGTGCTCACCCTTTCGCCGGATGAGGAGAATTTTATCCGGGAGCACGCTGTGGAACAGTCCCTGGAGATCATAAGAAACAGGATAGACCAGTTCGGTGTGGCAGAGCCTGTGATCATCCGGCAGGGAGAGGATCAGATCGTGGTGCAGCTTCCAGGTGTCAAGGATCCTGAAAGGGCACTGAAGCTCATTGGCCAGACAGCACAACTGGAATTCAAACTTGTTGATGATGATGTAGCCATTGATCTTCATGCCCTTATCAGAAAGGCTATTGAGAGCGGCAGACTTCCTGCTCATCATGATGCTGAAACCTTGAATGCTGTATTGAAAGGGCAGATTCCCCAGGGAGACAGAATCTATTTCCTGAAGGACACTGACCCCAAGACCAGGAGAGTTATTACACGGCCAATTCTGCTCAAGGATAAGACCCTGATGACAGGAGAAGCGGTGAAGACTGCTCATGTCAGAATCGGGGGAACCTATAATGAACCCTATGTAAGTCTTCAATTCACAGACAGGGGCGGTAAGCTCTTTGAAAAGATAACTGCAGAGAACGTAGGGAAGCGGCTGGCAATTGTACTGGATGGTGTTGTCCGTTCGGCCCCGGTCATAAGAGAGAAGATCTCTGGAGGATCAGCACAGATAACCGGTTCCTTCACACATGAGGAGGCCTCTGATCTGGCTATCGTGCTTAGGGCTGGTGCACTGCCTGCACCTGTCAAGATCATCCAGAACGTAACGGTCGGTCCATCCCTTGGGCAAGATTCGATACAGAAGGGCCTGTTGTCCGGTGTGCTGGGTGCATGTTTCGTCATGATCTTCATGATTATCTATTACAGGCTCTCTGGCGTCATAGCAGATATAGCGATAATGCTGAATCTGCTGTTTCTCATGGCGGTACTGGCCCTGTTTCATGCAACCCTCACCCTTCCCGGTATCGCAGGTATCATATTGACCATAGGTATGGGGGTTGACTCCAATGTCTTGATTTTTGAACGAATGCGAGAGGAAAAGGCCCTTGGGAAACCGCTCAAGGCCTTTATAGACGGTGGATATGACAAGGCATTCTGGACCATTGTGGATGCCCATGTCACCACACTGATTACTGCCCTGGCCCTTTTCCTCTTCGGTACTGGACCCATCAAGGGTTTTGCCGTCACCCTTTCTGCAGGAATCATCATCAACCTTTTTACAGCCATCTACGCAAGCAGGTGGGTATATGACTGGTTGATACTAAAAAGGGCAATCAAGGACCTGAAGTTCATGCAGATCCTTGGAGAGACAAATTTCGATTTCATCGGCAAAAGGAAAATAGCCCTCTCCATCTCGACTCTCCTTGTGATTCTCGGCCTGGTTGCCTTTGTTCAGATAAACCGTGGGGCAGCCAATCTCGGTGTAGATTTTGCCGGTGGCACTATGGTCCAGTTCAAGGCGGATAAGCCCTTTGAGCTCCAGAAGGTCAGGGATGCCCTGGAGATGGAAGGACTTAAGGGGTATGCCCTTCAGGAGGTACCTGGTGAGCATGTGCTGATTGTCAGGATAAAAGAGGAGGTTGAGACAGTAGGAGATGTGGCCAAGCAGATAACCGATGCCCTTGAAAAGGGGTTGCCAGAACACAGGTTTCTCCTTGAGAGCAAGACGGAAATCGGCTCTACCATCAGCAAGGAGTTGAGGCAGAAGGCTATCATTGCCATTGCTATCTCTCTTGCTGGTATAATCGGCTATCTGGCCTTCCGTTTCAATCTCAGTTTTGGCGTGGCTGCTGCAGCTGCAACCTTCCATGATGTGCTTGCAATCCTCGGTATTTTCTATCTGCTGAACATGGAGATATCCCTGCTGCTGGTTACTGCCCTGCTCACTGTTGCCGGTTATTCCTTGACGGATACAGTGGTGGTATTTGACAGGATCCGGGAGAACCTGAGAAAATACAGGAAGAAGAGTTTTGCCGAGATTATCAACATGAGTGTCAACCAGATGTTGAGCCGTACCATCATCACCTCCCTGACCACGCTCTTCGTGGTTATGAGCCTCTTTATCTTTGGTGGAGTGGTTATACACGATTTTGCCTTTGCGTTGATGCTTGGCATCATAGTTGGTACCTATTCATCTGTTTTTGTGGCAAGCCCTATTGTTTATCTCTGGCACAAGGGACAGGTTCCGAGATAATTTATGCCGAGATTGCCGGGCATTCGACCCGGATAAGGCCGCTCAAAGTTTGCCGAGGATGTGAGTTCAGGGAAAATTTTCTTTGGATGAGGGGCCTTTTTGATAAAACCTTAAAGAATTATTCTGGCAAGGGCGACTCTGGTTTTAGAAGTCGTCCTTGCTTTTTTTCTGTTCTCCAATTTAATTTTATGTAATGGCTTATCTTGAGATCGAGGGGGGAGTCCCCCTGAAAGGTAAAATATCCATCAGCGGTGCGAAAAACGCAGCGCTGCCTATGCTTGCAGCTACCATATTGGCAGGAGGCGGCTCTTTTCGTCTTGACAATGTACCGCGCCTTGATGATGTGAAGCTGTTCCTGGAGCTCTTGACATCTCTTGGATGCTGGGTCTCCTGGAAAGAGGCCGATTCAATTGTCATCGATACAGACAGCATTGAAAGTTGTGTTGCACCTTATGATCTGGTGAACAGGATGCGTGCCTCTGTACTGGTACTCGGGCCCCTTGTTGCCCGTCTTGGCAGGGCCCGTGTAGCCTTGCCGGGAGGTTGTGCAATTGGAGCCAGGCCCATAGATTTTCATCTTAAGGGTCTTGAGGCTATGGGTGCCAGACTCAAGCTGGAAAAGGGATTTGTAGAGGCAAGGGCATCCAGGCTCAAGGGTGCTCACATATTCTTTGACATCCCCTCGGTTACTGGCACAGAGAATCTGATGATGGCGGCAGTGACAGCCAGGGGAAGGACAGTCCTTGAAAATGCAGCAAGGGAACCGGAAATTGTAGCCCTTGGAGAGATGCTCAATCAAATGGGGGGGCAGATCCATGGGCTTGGCAGTGAAAAGTTGGTCATTGATGGGGTGAGTTCCTTGAATCCTGTATCCTTCAGGACCATTCCGGACCGCATCGAGGCAGGGACATATCTGATGGCCCCAGCTGTTACTGGGGGAGAGCTGGTGGTTGACCAGGTAAATCCGGAATATCTCGAAACGGTTATAGGCAAATTGCGTTTGGCAGGCCTGGATATAGATGTTGATAACAGTGCCATCCAGGTGAGAAAGAGGGGCAGGATAAACAGTATCGATATCACCACCCAGCCATATCCCGGTTTTCCAACTGATCTTCAGGCCCAGGCCATGGTCATGATGTCTGTTGCCTCGGGTCTCAGCGTTATAACCGAGACCATTTTTGAAAACCGCTTCATGCATGTGGCTGAACTCAGGAGACTTGGTGCAGATATTCGTATCAAGGGCCAGAGTGCCATAGTCAAAGGGGTAAAAAGGCTCCAGGGGGCCCCTGTGCAGGCGACTGATCTAAGGGCCAGCGCATCCCTGGTGCTTGCAGGGCTGGCAGCAAAAGGCACTACCACTGTCACCCAGCTCTTCCACCTGGACAGGGGTTACGAGAATATGGAAGAGAAACTCGCCTCTGTCGGGGCAAGGATCAGACGTATGGAGCAGCAACAGGTCTGATTATATTGAAGGGATAGCCAATTGTCGAAGATGAAGAGAGAATTGAAGGACAGCCATGGGAGGGTGCTTACTTATTTGAGGCTATCTGTCACAGACAGGTGCAATCTTCGCTGTTTTTACTGTATGCCCCAGAGCAGATTCAACTGGATACCCCATGATGAGGTTCTTTCTTATGAGGAGATCATCTCTCTCCTGAAGGTGCTTACATCTCTTGGCATAAAAAAGGTGCGCCTTACCGGTGGAGAGCCCCTGGTGAGACGGGATATCCTGGCGTTGGTTCAGGAGATAATCGCGATCCCCGGCTTGGAGAAGCTCTGTATAACCACCAATGGTACGCTCCTTCCTGAACTTGCTGATGATCTCTACAGGCTGGGTTTGAGGCACTTGAATATCAGCCTGGATTCACTGGATTCTGAACTGTTTGCCAAATTATCCGGCAAGGATCAGTTTCACAGGGTATGGCAGGGGATTCGGCGATGCATAGAGCTGGGATTTCATCCCTTGAAGCTCAATGCCGTTATGTTAAAGGGAAGAAATGAATCTGAGATACCGAAGTTGGCTGGGCTTGTGTTGAAATATCCTGTGCAGATGCGCTTTATAGAGTTTATGCCTATTGGCAAGGAATCTCCCTGGAATTCCAGCCTGTTCTTTTCATCTGATGAAGCCAGAACTCTTATTGAGAAGGAACTGGG
>JALSKY010000072.1 GCA_026988585.1 Deltaproteobacteria bacterium | reverse complement strand
CATGAGGGCAGGGGGAGAAGGAGAAGGATGGTGATATATATATGGTCTTCAGGTCTGTCAGTACGGATCGCCTGTTGCCAAGCCAGTCCCTGTCCCAGTCAGTGGTGAGACCGTAAGGGGAATTCAGCGATAGGGATGCCCCGAAGTATTTCCCAAGGGGGGCAGCCATATAGAGATGTGGGATGGGGAAGAGGTGATCCTTCATCTCATAATCTCGGCCATTGTCGTTCTGAAACTCCATGCCTGGATAGATGAGGGAGAGTCCTCCCACAATCTCGGGACGCTCCATCATGGCAGCACCTGCCGGGTTGAACCAGGCCAGCTCAGCAATATCCGACCTGGCAACAGCGGCAGCGCCCATGGCCGCTGTTCTGGCAGACATCTCGTTATAGAGCTGAAAGCCTGCCCCGCAAACATTGCCAACAAGGGAGACTACTATTACAGAGGTGAGAAACAGGGTGGTAAGAAGAGACTTGATACCTGATGAGAATGAAAAGTCAGCCATTGAACCCTCCCAACTGCAATTTGCTACACTATTATTTGATTGCTACACAAGCAATTAGCTTTTTCTAATCTGTAAGAGATAAAAAAGTCAAGTCTTAAAGATATATAACAGTGCTGTATAAACCAGATAAGCGGCAAGCAGCAGTCCACCCTCTCTTCTCGACACCTTCCATCCCGATCTCATCATCGGGACGATGGCAATGGTAAAGAGTGCCATTACAGGCAGGTCCCGGAGAACTACATCAGGGTTTACTGAAACAGGGTAGATCAGGCCGGTAGTCCCGAGCACGAGATAGACGTTGGCAAGATTGCTGCCCAGCACGTTCCCCACCACCAGCTCTCCATGGCCATGCCGCGCAGCAGAGAAGGTAGTTGCCAGCTCAGGCAAGGATGTGCCTATAGCAGTGACAGTCAGTCCGATTATCAGTTCAGGACAGTGAAAATAGGTTGCAATAAAGACCGCCCCGGATAGCAGAAACCTGGAACCATAGACAAGGGCCAGGATGCAGAGCACAATCAAACCGCCATTGAGCATAAGGGTTCCTGCAGAAGGGCGAACATGTTCTGCATCGCCTTCCTGGATCTCTTGATATGGTTCCACTGCAGCCTTTCTCAGCCGGTACAGATAGTAGAGATAGAAAATGAAAACAGAGACAAGGATTACCCCAATAACCCTTCCGACAGATCCTGTAATGGCTGCTCCCCCAAAAAACACCACTGAAGCAAGGAGAAACGGCACCTCGATTCTCAATGTGCGTTTTGGAATCTTCAGAGGTGCTACCAAAGCGCCTATTCCCATTATGAGACCTATATTCGCCAGGTTGCTTCCAACAATGTTTCCAATTGCAATATCCGGGTTATGATTGAGTGCAGCCATTACCGATACGCCCATCTCCGGTGCAGATGTACCGAAGGCCACAATGGTCAATCCAATAACCATGGGCGGGATATTGAAGGATCGGGCGATCTTGATACAGGCATTGATAAGAAACTCAGCACCTGCTACGAGAAGTATCAGGCCCAGCAACAATTTCAAAAGGGCTAAGGTCACGGCATAAATCCTGGTATAATATGGATTGACGGGGGAATATAAAACAGATGAAGGACAAAAGTAAGACAGTTGTTGCAGTATTTCAGGAAAACGGCTCTGGATCACACAAGACAGCCGGGATTATCCGGTATGGCGGAGACAATATAGAGCTCATCCATGTCCAGGATGTAGAGGGCCCATTACCGGAGATCATAGATGAGCCTGAGGAATATATAACAATGGGACAGGCAGCTGAAGCTGACCTGGTGCTGGATTTTCTCAAGCATCCTGACCTTGCAGCCTATCTTGTAGAGCAGTGTAACAAACGGCAAATCCCTGTGATATCCTCTGGAAAGAGGATACCAGGTGCCATAACCCCCTTTACATGATGCGGTCTGGGACGTGTCCAGGGATTGGGCGCTTATGGAAGGCTGTTTGGTTTTCCCGAGTATAAGGTGAAAATTGCCCATAGAAGGATTGCCTCCATCTCTGTTATCAGGGGGGCATCCTGCGGTGCTACATGGGAAGTGGTTGAGAGACTGATCGGCACCCCTGTAGAAGAGGTGCTCTCCAGGATAGGCAGGGAGGTTCAATATCTTTGCCTTGCAGATCCCTCTGCCTTTGACCCTGTATCTGGCAAAAGCGCCCTCCATTTTGCAGGCAAGGTCCATATGCAGGCCCTGGCCAAGGCCATTGAAACGGCAGCAGAAAAAAGAAGGAAAGGTTCAGAATAGGGTTAAGGCGTTGCTGTTTATACTGCATCCTGGAAAA
>JALSKY010000071.1 GCA_026988585.1 Deltaproteobacteria bacterium | reverse complement strand
GCGGGGTGGATTGCATTCTGTTTACCGGGGGAATCGGCGAAAACAATGCCCTGATCCGGGAGGAAAGCTGCTCAGGATTGAACTGGATGGGGGTTGAGATAGATACCGGTATCAACAGGGCTGATGCAACCGCAGACCAGGTCAGGTCTGGCAGGGTGGTGGAGATAAACAGGTCTGAGGCGAAGGTAAAAGTTCTCATAGTGCCAACAGATGAGGAGTTGGAGATAGCACAGCAAACCCTGGAGGTTGTATCGTGAAGAGACTGGAGAGACAGAAGACAAGGATAGTCTGTACCATCGGTCCGGCATCTGATTCAGTTGAGGTGATTCAGCAACTTATAGATGCAGGTATGGATGTGGCAAGACTGAATTTCTCCCATGGGGATTTTGATTCCCACAAGCAGGTCATCGAGAATATCAGGACGGCTGCCAGGAGATGTGGCAGAAACGTGGCTATCATGGCAGATCTTCCTGGCCCCAAGATGAGGATAGGCACGTTTGAACAGGAGCCGGTATATCTGGAAAGGGGACAACGGTTTACCTTGACCAGCAGGGAGGTCCTGGGTAACAGCTCCATGGTTTCGGCCTGCTTCCAGGAACTGTTTCAGGCAGTAAAGCCTGGGGATATTCTGTTCCTGAGTGACGGACTTATCCAGTTGCGTGTGGAAGAGGTGGATGGAGAGGATATCCACTGCACAGTGCTGGTGGGAGGGGAACTGCGTTCCCGTAAAGGATTGAACGTGCCAGGGATCAGGCTTTCCAGCAGCGCATTTACTGAAAGGGATAGGGAATGTCTGGAATTTGCCCTGAAACATGGTGTGGATGCGGTTAGTCAGTCCTTTGTAGGACGGGCCTCTGATCTGGAAGATCTCAGACGGGCTGCCAGGGAGATGGGGTTTTCCCCATTTGTTATTGCCAAGATAGAGAGGTCTTCTGTTATTGATGAACTGGAATCTGTTATAGATGTTTCAGATGGTATCATGGTGGCCAGAGGGGATCTTGGTGTAGAGATTCCCATAGAGAAAATTGCCATTGTGCAGAAATTCATCACCAGGCAGACCCAGATGCGGGGCAAACCAGTCATAACTGCTACGCAGATGCTTCAGTCCATGACCCATAACAGGCGGCCAACCAGGGCTGAGGCAACGGACGTGGCCAATGCAATCCTGGATGGTACGGATGCCGTGATGCTTTCGGAGGAGTCTGCAATGGGGCAGTATCCGGTAGAGGCTACTGAGATGCTTGCCAAGATAGCAATGGCTACAGAGCCCCATATCGAGCGTGCCCGTTTTGCCAGAAGGAATGAGACTGCAGGCAGTGTTCCAGGCTCAAAGCTGGTTGATCTCATAGCCAAGAGTCTTAATTGCATCATTGGCAGTCTGGATGTTGCTGCCATATTCTGTCCAACAGAGAGCGGAGTAACTGCGAGAAATGTGACCAGATTTCGGCTTCCCTACTGGATTCTTGCAGTATCCAATTCCCGCAGGACCTGTAATGAGCTGATGTTTTCCTACGGGGTATGGCCTATCTACCACCCGGACAAACCTGCGGATTGGGGTCGTGTGATTGAGGAGATGGTTGTAAGGGAATTCGGCCTGAAGGGAGAGTTTGTTCCCATGATAGAGGGGCCTTCAAGGGCCAGACCTGATGTAGATCACAAGCTGCAGTTGGTCCGTCTCAAGACCTCTACCTGAAAATCGCTGTATGAGAGATTTTTGGGGACGTCTCAGGGTCCCTCATAAACGCAGCTTTCATTGGTAATCAGGAACCCTCGTGGCCGATACCCATGAGGCTGGAAATGAGGTTATTCCTGATCATCTCCCTGCCAGAAATTTTTCCAGACCAGGATGCTTCCAGTGAGCAGAGCGATGCCAATGGCCGTATAGATGCTCCATATTGCCAGAGGCATCATAGAGCTGTGTCTCAACATGAACCCCATGAACATCATGAGGGCTATGAGCAGCCACATCTTTGGCGGGATGAAGTCCCAGGGATATTGTCCATCACCCCTGTCTTTTATCCTGGTTACAAGGCGGTGTGCGCTTTTGGCAATGACGTATCGTCCTTTTATGAGCCCTCCAATGGCCGCAATAGCTGTCCAGAGCCACTTGTTTGGTTCTGGCAGTAACACGAGATGTAGTATTGCTGCAAGGACAAGACCTGTTCCCACTAAACTCCATACAGTGCCAAGGAGACCTATCTGGAATTTGGTGGAAACCTTGAGTTTGCCTTTCCTCCTGTCAACGGAGCTGCCTGTTCTCTTTGAATCCGGTGTAGTCTGTTTCATCCGTTGTTGGTCTGAATATCCATACCATTGAATATGTTTTGTTTCTTTGTAGCCCATGCCAGGGCGTGATCTGCTGCCCTGGGCACTTGTGCCTGCAGTTCTGGAGTCAGCTCTACCCCTTCAGAGATCTCCTTGGGGACGGCACAGAGAAAGCTGGTGTCCGGCATGGAGCCGTCAAACTCCATAATGGCCAGCAGCTCCAGTATCCCTATCTGATGAGGGGATGTCCGCTGTCCATGGGCTACTGTCTGAAAATCAGACTTGGAGAAGGTGACCAGGGTGCCAGGAGGCTCCTCCATCTTAATGGCATCGATTATGAGTAGCCTGTTACAGTTACGAAAGAAAGGAAGGAGCTGAATTCCTGCGGAACCGCCATCGAGTATCTCTATCCCTTGAGGAATCTTCATGTTTTTTTCAATATAGCTGATGACGTGGCATCCAAATCCTTCATCCTTCATAAGATAGTTGCCAACGCCAAGAATGCCTGTAGTTTGATTGTCCATGGTGTTCAGTCTTTTATTCCCTTGTGATGGATAAGAGCCACTGTATAGGCCTGACCAAGACTTATGCCGCCATCGTTCATAGGGGTCTCTGCTCCCCATAACGGTTTCAGGCCTGCCTTCTGCAAACCTTTGGCAATGCCTGTGAACAGTATCCTGTTCATGAAACATCCGCCAGAGAGAATGATCCGGTCAATCTTGGTGAGTTCAGAGATAGCCCGGATCCTCTGGGTCAGCTCTTCTATTAGCCACAGATGGAAAGAAATGGCAAGGAGTTTTCTGTCAACTCCCCGTTCAATCTGTGATATCAGCCAGGTGAGCAGGGTACGGGTAGGAATTAACGAGGGTGTATCTGACAAGGGGCCGATATCACTGTTGACCGGAACTGTGAGTGGAAGTGTCAGCCCCTCTTTTTTCAGCATCTGCAGAGGATCTTCATGTCCAGTACAGAACCCTGTGGCAGCAGTTTCCAACTCCATGGCTGCCTGGGCTTCATGTTCATTGAGGTAGCATATGCCGAGAAGGGCCGCTGCAGCATCAAAGAGCCTGCCGCATGAAGAACTCATAGGGGCGTTGATCCCCTTTTCAAGCATGGTGGCTACAATTTTGCCCTGTTCCAGGTTATTACAGGCAGAGAGAACTCTTTTGCAAAGGGGATGTTGTATGAAATCCCTGCCGAGAGTGGCATGGAGGGCTGCAAGTCCCATGCGCCATGGTTCCCTGGCTGCCTTGTCACCACCAGGCAGATGTA
>JALSKY010000070.1 GCA_026988585.1 Deltaproteobacteria bacterium | reverse complement strand
TGCTGTTTATACTGCATCCTGGAAAATGGTGAGTGATGTGGCCCTTATAAATCTTGAATCTTCACTGAAAAGGGTGGTTGAACGGCTGAAAAAGATCTCCTCAGGCCAGGGAATCGAGATCCTTTCCTACAAGAGAAACAGAGGGATAGTTATCATAAAAATGGATGAAGACCGTTTTCTTATGACGGAAAGAGGTTACATAGAGCAGGAGAGAGAAATAGAGGGTTCAGCCCTTGTCAGACAGCTAAAAAGTGCAATGAAGCGGGAATTCCCCAGGAGCAGGAAGGTAAGGATATACAATATCTCTGCCCATACGTCACCAGGAGCCAAAAGAAAGCGGCTATGAGTGCTGGCTCATTCATTTTCTCTGCTGAAACAGCAAAATCAGAGCGGAGAATTCTTGACAAAGGTAATGGCAGTAGGTAAACAGAAATCATATCCTTTTTAATCATATTAATTAATTGAGCTAAGAATTCATATCAGATTCAATTTTAATGGAGCGTACTGAGGTGTGCTTCATCATCCCAAAGGTACAGGAGACCATCAAAATGAAAGAAGTCAGACTACATGGTCGAGGCGGACAGGGCGGGGTTACTTCAGCAGAGCTCGTGGCAATAGCTGCCATTGCTGAAGGGAAATATGCCCAGGCCTTCCCAAGCTTTGGCCCGGAAAGGCGGGGTGCGCCTGTGGCAGCGTTCATCAGGGTCAGTGATGACCAGATCAGGACAAGGGAGAAGGTTTATCATCCTGACATAGTCGTGGTCCTGGATCCATCCCTTCCGGCGCTTGTCAACGTGGCAGAGGGTCTTAGAGAAGGCGGTATCGTCATACTGAACACCGAAAAGTCAGAAGAAGAGATCCGCAAGGACTTCGGGCTTCAGTGCAAGCTGGCAATGGTGGATGCCAACACCATAGCAAGGGAGGAGTTAGGGCTCCCAATCACCAACACCACCATGCTTGGGGCACTGCTGAAGGCAACAGGCATTGTAAGTATGGAACCACTGGAACATGCCCTGGAGAAACGTTTCGGGCGCATAGCCCCTAAGAACAAGGCCGCCATGAAACGTGCCTTCAAGGAAACCGTTGTTACAGGATAACCTCAACAGAGATAAGGAGTATCAACTATGGCCAATTCAGACGCTATAGTGAGCGTGAAGAGTCTGACCTTCGGGTGCCATATACTGGAACCCGGCAATGCAGCAAATTTCAGGACAGGCGACTGGCGTTCCATGAGGCCCATCATGGATATGGAAAAGTGTATCAAGTGCGGGATGTGCTGGATATACTGTCCAGAGATGGCCTATAATCAGAACGAAGAGGGGTTTTTCATTGTGGACCTTGAATACTGCAAGGGTTGTGGCATCTGTGCCCATGAATGCCCCAAAGACGCCATTACCATGGTACCGGAGGAGGGGTAATCATGACCAAACGCGTGGGAATGGAAGTATCGATAGCTGTGGCCGAAGCGGCCAAGCTGGCACGGGCGGAGGTGATTCCTGCATATCCCATCACCCCGCAGACTCATATTGTGGAACATCTGTCAGAGATAATTGCCGATGGAGAACTTGATGCAGAGTTCGTACCGGTGGAGTCGGAACATGCTGCAATGAGCTGCTGTGTAGGGGCTGCTGCTGCAGGTGCCAGGGTATTCACATCCAGCAGCTCCCAGGGGCTGTCGTTGATGAGCGAGATCCTCTATATACCCAGCACAATGCGGCTGCCTATGGTGATGGCGGTTGTAAACCGTGCCTTGTCAGCCCCCATCAGTATCTGGAACGATCATCAGGATATCATGGTGCAGCGTGATATTGGCTGGATCCAGACCTTTGCTGAAAATGGCCAGGAGGCGGTTGACCTTACCCTTCATGCCTTCAGGGTAGCAGAGATGAAAAGCGTTCATCTTCCTGTAGCTGTGAATCTGGACGGGTTCATACTCAGCCATGTTATTGAGCCCATTGAGCTCCCTGATCAGGAAGATGTTGACAAATATCTCCCAAGGTTCAAACCGAGATACAAGCTGGATCCAAGAAAGCCCATCAGCATGGGACCGGTTGGCATACCAGAGATCTATACAGAGGCCAAGGTTGCCCATGACCGGGCCATAAAAAACTCCAAGAAGATGATAGTCAAGGCATGGAAAGAGTTCGCTGAGATCTTCGGCCGGGAGTATCATCCAATTGAAAGCTATCGCACCGAGGATGCAGATCTTCTTCTGGTAACCATGGGCAGCATCTCGGAAACTGCCATGACAGCCGTGGATGCCATGAGAGACAGAGGAGAAAAGGTCGGACTGGTCAGGATCAGGCTCTGGCGGCCGTTTCCAGGCCTGGAATTCAGAAAGGCTATCGGAAAGGCCAAGATACTCGCAGTGGTGGATCGCTGTCTGCCTCCAGGAGCCGTATGCGGACCGGTAGGAGCAGAGATAAGGTCTTTCCTCTACAAGATACCTGGTGCCCCGAAGATATTCAGCTTCGTGGCTGGTCTTGGCGGCAGGGATGTAACGGTTGAACGTTTTGAGGAGATGGTGGACAAGGCAAGGGCTTACGCCAAAAAACGTCCCAGAGAACTCTACGAAGTGATTGGAGTACGCGAACAATGATACCAGAATTCGAAAAATTCAAGGGATTCAAGGCAAAGAGCATTCCCAAGGAGGAGATAGTATCCTCAGGCCACAGGGGCTGTCAGGGGTGTGGTGAAGTCCTCGCCCTGAGGATGGCCATGAAGGCATTGGGAAAGGATATAATAGTCTGTAGTGCTACAGGATGCATGGAGATTATCACGTCTCCCTATCCCCATACGGCATGGAATGTACCCTGGATACACGTGGCATTCGAGAATGCGGCATCTGTTGCCTCAGGAGTTGAGGCTGCCAGGAAGGTGCTGGCAAGAAAGGGGAGAATTCCCAAAAAACATGTGGACGTGGTAGCCATTGGCGGTGACGGGGCCACGGGCGACATTGGACTCCAGTGGATTTCCGGTGCAATGGAACGTGGGCATGACTTCGTTTATATCTGCCTGGACAACGAGGCATATATGAATACCGGAGTCCAGCGCTCCGGATGTACGCCTTACGGCGCCATGACCACCACCAGCCCGCCAGGTAAACAGAGCATAGGCCAGGTAACCTGGAAAAAGAATATTCCGCAGATCATGGTAGCCCACAACATTCCTTATGTGGCCACCGCATCACCAGCCTACTTCCTGGACCTGATGAACAAGGTAAAGAAGGCTGCTCTCGTAAAGGGCCCGGCCTATGTCCATATCTATTCCCCATGTCCAACCGGCTGGGGAAGCGCAGGAGAAAGATCAATAGAATTTGCCAGACTCGCTGTAGAGACAAGGGTCTTCCCCCTGTATGAGGTGATTGAAGGCAGATATATCATCAGCAGGAAGATAAACAAACCCAAGCCTGTTACCGAATACCTGAAGGGACAGCGCCGTTTCAGGCATCTCGGCGAGGAAGAGATCCAATACATCCAGCGCCGGGTTGACGCAGAATATGAACGGCTGGTCAAACTGGCTGAGATGACATAGAGCTGA
>JALSKY010000069.1 GCA_026988585.1 Deltaproteobacteria bacterium | reverse complement strand
AGGCCAGACCGGGATGGCATATCGAGTGTGCCACCATGAGCATGAAATATCTCGGGGATTTCTTTGATATCCATACCAGTGGAACCAATCTCATATTTCCCCACCACGAAAACGAGACGGCCATAGCCAGGGCACTTACAGGAAACAGATTGGCCAAATATTGGCTGCACAGTGGGCTGGTCAGGGAAAATGTGGAACAGGGGCAAGGTGAAAACCCTTTGACCCTGCGCTGGCTTTACAACCAGGGGTATTCCGGCAGGCTTATCAGATTCTTTCTGCTCAGGAGCCATTACAGGAAACAGATATCCTTTTCCATAAAGGATTTGGCATATGCAGCCAAGGGCTTGGAGAGGTTGGACGGCTTTATTGATGATCTGGTCTCCTGCCTCTTTCTGCACAGAGACAGGGATGTCAGGGAATCGATCCGGTACGAGATGGAAAAGCTTGACCAGGAATTTCTGGAGTTTTGTCTGGATGACCTGAACATTCCAGGGGCCATAGGTGCCCTGTTCAGAACTATCAGGATACTCAATCCAGAGATAGCTGATGGGCAGATGGGGCGCAACGATGCCATGTTTGTGGTAGAGACCCTTGCAGACCTGGATCAGATATTGGCCATCATCTGCCTGCCAGGGCCAGAGTCCTGGGAAATAACACCCGAACTGGAGGACAAACTCCTGAGGCGGCAACAAGCAAGGGAACAAAAGGACTGGTCCCAGGCCGATGCCCTGAGGATGGAACTTGAAACTGCCGGATTTCGTATAAAGGACACCCCGGGGGGCCAGAGAGTGATCCAGATAAAATCGCTGTAAAAACAACCTATACCGGATAAATGAAACATCAGGAGAAGGAGAGGCAGGAGGCGGTTTCCATTGCCCGTTCAGCAAGAAGTGTCAGTATAGCAGTATTCCTATCCAGGATTCTTGGCCTGGTAAGGGAACAGGTGCTGGCTGCACTTTTCGGTGCCAGTGCCGCAATGGATGCATATGTTGTGGCATTCCGCATTCCGAATCTGCTCCGGGACCTCTTTGCTGAAGGTGCTCTCAGTTCTGCATTCGTTACGGTCTTTTCCAGGTACAGGGCCAATGAATCCCGGAAAGAGACAGCAGCACTGGTAAATTCTGTTTTCTCTGCCATCACCATAGTGGTATCTGTAATCTGTATCCTTGGCATGACCTATTCCCAGGAGCTGGTCTCTCTCATTGCGCCGGATTTTGCACAGGTCCCGGGCAAATTGGAAATGGCCAGGGACATGACCAGAATAATGATGCCCTTTCTTCTTACCATCTCCATTGCCGCCCTTTTCATGGGCATACTGAATACCTGCGGCTATTTCTTCATCCCCTCCTTTGCCTCTGCCTGTTTCAATCTCGGCTCCATCCTGCTTGGAACAGGCCTGGCCCTGCTCTTCCCTAAGTACGGGTGGCCAGGCATATACGGCATGGCAATAGGCACCCTGTTCGGCGGGTTCCTGCAGATGGCAGTTCAGATTCCCCTGGTCATCAGGGCCGGTTTCAGCATCAGGCCTACCCTACGCCTCGCCCATCCTGGACTCAGAACAGTGGCCCGCCTCATGATACCTGCTGTGGTTGGCCTTTCTGCCACCCAGATAAACATCTTCATCAATACCAATTTTGCTTCACAGTGTGCTGAAGGCAGTGTGTCCTGGCTCAACTACTCTTTCAGGATAATGTTCTTCCCAATAGGACTGTTCGGCGTTGCCCTCTCGGTGGCAACTCACAGTTCCCTTGCAAAACTGGCCGCCCAGGGTGAATACAGGAGAATGAGCAATGCCCTTGTTTCATCCCTGACCATGATGTTCTGCATGACCATTCCTGCCACTTGTGGTCTATGGCTGCTGGCCAAACCCATTATTGCACTGATCTTTCAGCATGGCAGATTCACCTCCTTCGACACCGTGATGACTGCCCAGGCCCTGCAGCTTTATGCCATAGGGCTTACAGCATATTCTGCTGTGAAGATCCTGGTCCCGGTATTCTATAACCTGAACAACACAAGGTGGCCAGTGGCAGCAAGTTTTTCCGCCGTTGCTGTCAACATCGTGATAATAATAATTTTTTTGGACCAGTTCCAGCACAGGGCCATCGCCCTGTCCACATCACTTTCTATCCTGTTCAATTTTCTGCTTCTTGCCACGGTCCTTTACAGAAAACTTGGAGGATTTCCTGTAAGACGTTTGATGCTGAATCTTACAGGGATAGTTGCAGCAGCGGCAATCATGTCCATAGCAGTGAAGGGGATAGTGGGTTTCGTGCCGAAAATAAATGGGACTGCGGGCAGTGCCCTCCAGGTATTCGCAGGCATAGCATGCGGTATCACAGCCTATGCCCTGCCCCTCTGGTTTTTGGGTTCAAGGGAGATCAGGGAGCTAATGAACAGTGTAATATCAAGAATGAAATAGGAGATCAGTGGAAGGGAATGGTAAAACTGAATATAGCACCTGTATGACCATCTCTCCTGTTGTTGATCCAGACCCTGCCACCATGGGCCTCGACAATTGATTTAACAATAGCCAGTCCAATACCGGAGCCTTCAACCTTTTCCTCCTGATGGGCCCTGTAGAAAGGATCGAAGATATGAGGGAGATCATCCTCACAGATGCCAGGACCTTCATCAACTACCTGAAACAGGATGCAATCCTTTCTGTCCTCCACCCTGATGACTACAGTACTGTTCTCAGGTGAAAATTTGATTGCATTATCAAGAAGATTCATTAGCACCCGCTGCAACTGACCCTTGTCCAATCTGATTTTAGGCAGGGAATCGGGCAGCTCTGCTTCTATATGTATATTTTTTTCATCTGCCCTGGCCCTGAACTCAAAGAGTACATCATTAATCAGTTCTGCTATGTCACAAGGTTCCTTGCACAAAGGTATATCTCCTGCCTCCATCCGGAGAATATCCAGGAAGGAGTAGACATATTTTTCAACCTTAAGCAGCTCACGGCAGGCAGTTTCCAGATAGGTCCTCTGTTTCTGATTCAAAGGCCCGGCCTTTTCATCCAGCAGCCTCTTGAGAAAGGCGCCAGCCAAAGCAAGAGGCCCCTTCAGGTCATGGGCGAACATGGAGATCACCACTTGCCTATGTTTCTCCAGCTCTTTCTCCTTGGTGATATCACGGAATATGAAGACGCCACCCATCAACCTGCCAGCCTGGAAAAGCGGCGCTCCGGTATAAACTACTGGCACCTGGTGCCCATCCCTGTGGAGAATAACCCCTTCAAAATGGAGAAAATCCGCAGCAATGGCCTGATCTGAATAGTGGCACAATTCCTTTACATCGCAGGGCAGGCCTTTAAGCACCTCATGACACAAACGCCCTATTACCTGATCTTTTTTAAGGCCGGTTATCTTCTCAGCGGCAGGATTGAATTCAAGTACCCTTTCACTATCATCCAGCAGTACCAGACCTACAGGGAAGTTCGAAAGTATGAGGTCAAACAGATCTCCCTTTGATAAACCTACGGCATGAATTCGGTTGAATGAACCTGGTTTTTCTTTATCAGGACCTGGCATGAACAAGGGCCTCT
>JALSKY010000068.1 GCA_026988585.1 Deltaproteobacteria bacterium | reverse complement strand
CGGACAGTTTATGTGTTAATACGGAGGACAATTTACTTGCTCGTAACAATCATAACAATTCTTCTTGACAAGCGATTTTTGTTAGTGTAAAAATCGACGGCTGCTGTGACGAACAGGCCCGCTGAATCCTGATGAAACAGGGGCCGTTAACTCAGTCGGTAGAGTATCTGCCTTTTAAGCAGAGAGTCGCTGGTTCGAGTCCAGCACGGCCCACCACGTCCCCGTCGTCTAGCCCGGTCCAGGACACCGGCCTTTCACGCCGGCAACAGGGGTTCAAATCCCCTCGGGGACGCCATTTTTTTTAACGGGTTCTGTTAGTCCGGTTTTGTTTGTCCATTAGCAGTTCATTCTCCATTGTAGTCTCTAAGCTATTGACTTTTTATTTAATTGTTTTATTATATAAGCCCTGCATATAATACAGGGATTAAAATCTGGTGCGGGGTGGAGCAGCCTGGTAGCTCGTCGGGCTCATAACCCGAAGGTCGGAGGTTCAAATCCTCCCCCCGCTACCAACTTTTACTGAATTCAAGGGATGCAATTTGTTTTGCATCCCTTTTTTTGTTCAGTTTCTTATGTTGTGGAGTGGAAGAGCAGTATCTATCCGCAGTTATCTTCCGGCTTATGACTTTTTCAAGGTAGATTGTGTTGTGTAAGAAAGGGAATGGGAAGGATCAGATATAAATTCCCCTCTCTTTGAGGTCTGTCACAGATAGGCCATGACTTTCCAGTAAACGCGCAATCTTATGCCTGGGGATTATGTTGGCAATGAACATAAGGGCGATCAGTGCCAGGAAAAAGAGTTCGCCAACCTGCCCACTTCCAAAAGAGACGCTGTATGCCAACGGAAAGAAGAGAATGCCAAGATACAGCATCCTTTCAAATGCAGTTTTCATGAGATGTTTCAGTTCTTCAAAGGCCTCCTCATTGAGTTCCGGTAGCATATCTGGAGAAAGTCTTGAGAGTTGCCTTCTCCTTTGCTGAAACAGATATACGATGGCCGAACCTGCCAGGAGGTAAAGTAGTCCGCTGATCATCTTTTTTGTCTTCCAGGAATTGTCAGTCAGTTTTCGGCTAACTTGCAAGGAATTAATAGGATAAATAAATGGTTGACGCAATAAAAGACAGGGCGTTCTGGTGCGATACGAACACCCTGTCATCTTTGTTATATGCTCATTGCTTGATCAGTTGATAACTGCACCTGAGACTGCTGCCATGTTGGGAATGGTCATTCCCGAATGGAACAGGTAGGCTACTATTATTGCTACAGGAATAATGAAAAGGAACAGTGCAATAAAATAGACCCATACCATCTTGCCAAACTGTGCCTCTGCCAGCTTTTTGAAGTCGGTGATTATCCCAAGGCTCATAAATGTAAGCATAAAGAAGAGCTTACGCATACCCTTTTCAACAGGGACTGCGCCTGATTTTGCAGCCTTAAGTATCGCCATGCCTTCTGGTGCTCCTGCATGTCCTGGACCGAAAAAGATACCGAGATAGACGAACCAGGCAGCAAAGTATCCCAGCACAAACTTGGGAAATCGGAACCATACCTCTGAAAAGGGGACCTTGTCACCTTCATGGCATTCAATCTTGTAGCACCAGACCAGGGCCAGGACAAAGGCCCAGAGACCGATGAACATGTCGATCCAGATCTTGGTCATGACGGCTGATGTGGTGATGACCCCCTCCATCCAAACCACTTTGCCCTCTGTCTGTTTCTCGATCTCGTTTCTCATGAACTCATCCAGGAGTTCACCTGCAGCAGCGTCAGCTCCATCTGTCTTGACTGCAAGACCCATGGCAGAACCTGCAACAATGGGGTGTTCAGTGCCTGGCCATATATAGGTGAAAAAGCCTGGGAGTATGATCAGTTCAATCACTGCATAAACAACTACCAGGGCTGAGACCATTATGGATACCACAGGGCGGGCCCTGACTGCACCACCTGTGGCTACAGCAGCGGAGACCCCGCAGATGGAGATGGCTGATGCCAGAACTGCGGCGGTTTTTCTGGGGAGTTTGAAAATAAGCCTTGATATTGAATAGACACCCGGCCAGAAAATGAAGTAGGCAACTGCTGTGGCAGCAGCTCCGGCTATGAATAGTTCCAGAGTAAAATGGGCCATTTCCTGCCCGAACTGAGCACCTTTTGATCCAAGGTGAACAGTTTGCAGTACTGCCTTGATGGGCAGATATCCAACCTTGACACCAAGAAAGACGATGGCCGTCTTGATAAACCATTCGGGTTTGGCTGCCTCTGTAAGAAAATTGGCAAGCGGCTTGAAAAAATTGCCGATTATCAAACCTACCAGGAGAGCAAGGATGAATGACGCACCTCCACCGAGAGAGAGTGTGAGCATATCTGGAAAGTGGCTCTTTTTGAGATCTACTACAGTTGCTGAAAAGAATGCATGGTGTCCAATGAACCATACCAGATAAGTTAGAAAAAAGATTATGGTCCATCCCATTACATACCGTTTTACATCCCATTTTTGAAAATATGCACCAATGGTAGTTGCTATGGTAAACACTACATATGTGACAAGGATGGAACCGATGGGCCCCAAGGCCTTGTAGGTTTCCTTTGCAGTCAGGCTATACTTGCCTCCAAGGGCATAAAATGCATGATCCCAACTGACTATCTTTTTGGGAATTGCCCCTTCAGGCAGACTGAAGACCCATTTCTTGGGATAGGCTATCCAACCAACAAGGTCTATGCCTGCAATGGTAAGTAACCCAAGACCAAAGAAGGTGAGCCCGAGCCATACGGCCCACCAGTCTTCAGTAGTGAGCATACCTGAATACCAGCGCCTCTGTGTCTTTGCCATTTTTTCCTCTCCCTATTACTGAAGTTCAATTTTTACTGCTGTAGCGCAGCGGAAGCTCCAAGATTCTGTTGAAATAGTGGTTCATGAATGGTCTCATCCACCCGGGAATCATCTCATTATCACTGGCCATGAAGACCTGAACAGGTCTTTCGCGCCAGACCGGCTCCAGCGCCTCTTCAAGCCGTTTGTCCAGTTCGTCCAGTTCTCTGGCGGTAATGGTTGGAAGGAAGTCACTGGTGAGAGTCCAGTTGTCTCCATCATGTCCCAAAACCATTTCAAGCAGATTTTCTGCCTTATTCTCAGGTTTTTTATCTTTTTTTGTCCAAAACATCAGATTTTCAAATTGTTAAGTCTTTTGAGTTAGTGCAGCACCGATGTTGGCACTATGAGAAGCCCGATTATCAAGGCGACAAGGGCCACTGCAAATGATCCAAGGATCAGTTTGGTTTCAATGGGCTCCCAGGGCTCAGCCCCTTCAAGGACACTGCTGGTGTCATCACATGCACCGGAAAGGGTTCCTGTTGCCTGTTCTTTCTTTTTTTCTTCCATTGTACTATGCCTCCTTTTAAGGTTTGCGGAATAGCAATTACTGCTTTGAGCTGATTCCCTATTTGGTGATTATGCTGAAGATCCATTTATAATTTATACAAATGAAAAAAAATGTCAAATCAACCTTGTAAAACAGCTATAATTTTTAATTGGCAAGAGTGGTGTGTTGGGAAAATTAAGGGACCTCTTTGATCCTCTTTGATTAGGAACAGGGCCTTGAATGACAACTGACAAGATA
>JALSKY010000067.1 GCA_026988585.1 Deltaproteobacteria bacterium | reverse complement strand
TTGGCGCAGATGGATACAGATTCCCGCATCTCTCTTTTCTTGTATCTTCAGTCATGCTAATCTCTTTTCCTGTCTTGTCAGAGGCTCATAGCTATTCTGAAGCAACCCTAACCATGCCATGAGCCACCTAAAATTTTAAAAAATGGTTCCGGCATAATGAATACCAGGAGATCTATTTGATGAACACTATCTCAATACAGTCCAATGAAGACCGAAGGCTCCATATTGCACTCCTGTGCGGAGGAAGGTCCGCTGAACGGGAGGTCTCCCTTGCAGGGGCCGACATAGTCAAAAAACATCTCTCGCCAGAAAGATATCAGGTCACCATCTTTGATGCCAGGGATCAGATACCTGAGCTCGTTCAGGCAAGCCATACCATAGATTTCGTATTCATTCTACTGCATGGCCCGTATGGTGAAGACGGAACCGTTCAGGGGTTGATGGAGCTGCTGGGACTCCCCTATCAGGGATCTGGCGTACTTGGCAGTGCCCTGGCCATGGACAAACACCTGAGCAAAATGGTTTACAAGGACACCGGCCTGAGGACTCCCCAATGGAGCACGCTTCAGCCAGGAGATGCCACTGAACCAGTACTGCACTCTATTGTGGAATGGCTTGGCCTTCCCATTATGGTCAAGCCCTGCACCCAGGGTTCAAGCATTGGGATCTCCATGGCTGGCGAGAAGACAGAACTTAAAAAGGCGGTTGAAAAGGCGTTTGAACATGATGACCGGATTATGATAGAGGAATTTATCAAAGGAAGGGAGATAACCGGGGCGATCCTTGGCAACAGGGAACTCCAGGCCTTGCCCATAGTGGAGATCGTACCGGACAACAGATATAATTTCTTCGATTATGAGGCCAAATACGTCAAAGGCGCTACCAGGGAGATATGTCCTGCAGAACTGCCCAAGGAGATAACCACCCAGGCCCAGGATATGGCATTGAGAGCACACAAGGCCCTTCAGCTTGCCGGCTACAGCCGCACTGACATGCTGGTTGATCCTCTTGGAGAGATATACTGCATAGAAACCAATACCATTCCCGGCATGACTCCCACCAGCCTCTTTCCCTTGGCAGCATCTGCAGCCGGCCTCTCCTTTGGCGAGTTACTGGACAGACTGGTTGATCTTGGGCTTGAACTCCATAAAGAGAAGGACACCAATGCTGATTAAAAAGAAGACCCTGCATAGCAGAGGGGCATAGCCTTCCATGCCATGCCCCTCGCAGCTCTCTTTTTCCCTTTACTCTGCCCTCTCAGTTATAAACAGGCTCACCAGCAGATTCAACAAGCCAACCATCAGCAAGCGAAATAGGTTACGCACCTGCTATACCTTGAACACTGAGACCTTGTTACCAAGTTCATGCGCCAACTCCTTGAGCTCATTGGAAAACCCGAGATTCTTGGCAGCCAGCTCCACATTCTTTGCAGCAGATTCCCTGGTCTCGTTACTCATCTCCTTTACTTCAGTAACCTTGTAGGCTGCATCAGACACATTGTTACTTATTTCAGAGACAGTTGCCGTCTGCTCTTCTGCTGCACTGGCAATGGTGTTTGCAAGATCATTTATCTGGCCAATGATGGCCGTTATCTCCTCCACAGAGGTTACCGCCTCCCGGGTATCGGTCTGGATGTTCTGAATCATGGAGGTGATCTCCTGGGTAGCTTCACCTGTCTGTTTGGCCAACTCCTTCACCTCATTGGCCACAACAGCAAATCCCTTTCCTGCCTCGCCTGCACGGGCTGCCTCGATGGTGGCATTGAGGGCCAAAAGATTGGTCTGCTCAGCAATGGTGTTGATCACCTGAATTATATTGCCAATCTTGTCAGATCCATCCCTGAGACGCCCTATAACCTCGTTGGTACCCTCAGCCTTTTCCTGGGCCGAATTGGTTATCTGGGCAGTCTGGGAAACTGACTGGGCAATCTCTGTTGTGGCCGTGGTCAGATCATCAGTGGCGTGAGAGACCATCTGGATATTCTCGTTCACAACCTCTAAGGAGATATTCACAGAATCTGCAACACGTTCCATGTGACCTGCCTGTTCACTGACTTCGTCGCCTATCACCTTGAGCTGGTTGGATGTGTTGTCAAGATTCTGTATCTCATCCTTCAGCTCCTGCACCAGTTGCTGGAAATTCTCAGCCATGGAGTTGAATGCGGCTGAAAGGCTCCCAAGCTCTCCCTTGTAATCATCAGTAAGCCTTACGCTCAGATTGCCTGTGGCGAGCTCTTTGACACCCTTTACAACCTTATCAATAGGCCTGACAACTCCGGATTGCACTATCCAGATGCATAGACCGAACACTGATAGGCCCAGAACCAGCATCCCGACCATCAGTGTCTGCAGGGTACGGATATTGCCACGGGATATAGCCTCATATCTCTTGGTCAGGATATTGGCCTGCTTCAACAGGGTAAGGTTGTTGCCGGCAAGATAATCAATGGCCTGCTTCAGGGCAGGATCATCAACCCCCTTGGCATTTATTACCAGATCCACATTTTTTTTGAACTCCAGCCAAGCCTTGCTGAGAGTCATAATGTCCTGAAGGGCCTCTTTATCAGCGGTTGCAGTCATAAGATTCATGTCGCTATTGCCGCTCTTGAGCCCATCCAGACTCTTCTGGAACAGGGATGCAGTCTTTTTCAGTTTTTCCTGAAACACTGCATTTCCAGTAGCTGCATACCCCAGGGCCTCCTTGACCATCTTCTGGCTCAACATCCTCTGCCGCCCTGCAATGTTGATAAACGCCCCTGTATCCTCGCTCTTTTTCAGAAAATAGAAACCGGCGCCTACAGTGGCCGCATTTATCAAAAAAAGTCCCAAGAGACATAGTCCCAGTTTGACACGAATCGATCCAAAATCCATGGACATAAGAGATACCTCCAATAGCAGAGTAATTTAGCTTGTTCTCACCATCCGTATCGGATCAACCGGAATTTTGATTAACCCATCCTTCTCTTTTTTGCAGGGAAAAATTTAATTTTGGCCATGAATGTAGGTTAAGGGAGAAAACCGGCTCCCTGCACATTGAACACCTTGGGAGGATGTACAGCTATCACAGGAATCCAGTATATATGATCTACTGTGGAAACTGAGATTGCGATGCCCTGTTTTCAGGCCTTGGGTACAGCACGGATATGCAGGCCAAATGACTGTTCAGGAACAAAAGGGAACTTTCCCGAAAGGGTAAAATAAAAAAAGGGCCTGCCACCCAAATGGCACGCCCTTTACAACTGACTGTTTCAGTATCTGTACAAGAAAACGTTTAAGATAAAACAGAAAAAAGGGGCTCTTATCTGCCCCTGCGTCTTCTGCTGGCCTTACGGCGGCGCCTTTCAGCCTCTTGAGCCTTTCTGCGCCTTTTTACGCTTGGTTTTTCGTAAAAACGACGATTTTTTAGCTCTCTTTGAAGCCCATCAAGCTGCATCTTCTTTTTAAGCATCTTAAGGGCCTTTTCCAGGTTGTCCTGGACCTCAACTACTATGGCCAAAGAAATCCCCCCTTTCCTTGGGAAATTGCCCCTGATCAGGGAAGTCCCCCTGCAGGGATAAAGTTTTCCTAAACTATACTATAAAAATGAGAAGTCAAGCAGTTACTTGAAAATTTCGGTTG
>JALSKY010000066.1 GCA_026988585.1 Deltaproteobacteria bacterium | reverse complement strand
CTGGCACCTTGGTTGCTTCTGTAAATCAAACCCAAAACTTGTTCTTTTTTGCAGGATTCAGGAGAGTAGGAAATGAACTGTTTCTTCAGGAGAGATTGGAACGGCTTGATCCAGGCCAGAACTATCACGTTGTTTATAATGATTCTGGTGTTGAGTTCTTGTGCCCTTCCAAGAAACCAGTACACAGAGATAGCCAAAGGCAGAGATTGGCAGGTCCGGCTGATAAAATTTGCCAGCAAATCGGGCGTTGCAGGTCAAGGGGGATTTGAACACCCTGTTGACATCTCTCTTGCCAAGTTGGGAAACATGCTTGCCGCAGTCCGTTACGAAAGTGACACATTTTTTTCAGGACAGGAGACCAAGAAGGTGTTTCCACGCAGAATCAGAAACGTGATACTGAAACCGATTCATGATGCCCTGTCAAAGGCAGGGCCTGATCAAGTGGTGGACTTTTCCTTCACCTCCAGGGAAGATCTTTTGGGTATCTTTTCAACTGAAAAATTTACTTCAGGTATTCTGTTCAAAAAGGATGGAAAGATTCATCTGGCTATGCGTGCGGTAAATTACAAGATTGACAACCATTCAGAGGCAATCGGACAATTTTCGGGCGACCCTACCAAGGCCTGCATCTACAGAGACTGGAAGCTGGTTCCAGGACCAGGCATGACCTTGATGGAAAATCCCAAAAAGAGCAGATTTGCTGCTGAATATTTCTATAACTGGCTGATTATAGATCCTGACTACGATTTTCCACGGCCTTATGTGAAGCGTTACAGGCGGGCCAAACCAGGAGCCATGTTGCCAGAAGGAGCCAAACCGGTTTATCAGACAACTCCATCCATGCCGGCGCATGGACCAGGATCAGGATTTGGGCTTCCTGACATAGGAGTTACGCCAGCAGATACAGTGGATGATCCTGCTGTACGAGAACAGTTAGATATTCTCAGGGAACTCTACAATGAGGGTGCTATCAGCAGATCCACCTATGAACGGAGGAGAAACGAACTGCTGAACAGATAACACTGCAATCAGGTAGATTGTTGAACAGTTTATGGGCAGAGTCCTTATAACAGGACTCTGCCTTTTTTATGCCCAGTAAAGAGCGATAAATGGTGAGAGGCTAATTATATGAAATGCAGTTTACAGGCTTGCCTAAAAAATATAATCAATCCAAACTACCTGATAAAGAGCCCGGCATTTGAGCTAAAACGCACAAGGAGACAGACCAGATCACTTCAAAATCTTGTTCAAAAATTGCATATCTGTTCAATGCCCCTTTAGTTTGAGCCGGGTAAGAAGTATTTCCATATCCTTATCACCACGCCTGAACCTCTTCTTCTGCATCCCGATATTGAACTGTTGGGCACAGAGCTTGAAGAACGGCAACAAGGTCTTCCTGTCTGCTGCATGGGCCATGAAAATCACTCCGCCAGGGGCGAGATGATTACTTAACACATCCATAAGAGGCTGAAAAAAACGTTCATGAAAGGCGACCTCGGAGGCAATGATGATATCAAACTCCCCGAGGCTGTCGGTCTCTAACCAGTCAAGCTTCTGACACTCAATAAATTCACCAGCACCATTCAAGGCTGCTGAAACTCGAATAAAATCCAGGATCTCTTCCTCATAGTCGGTGACTGTTACCCTGTGGCCGTGGCTGGCAGCAACAATACCCGGCAATGCCATCCCGGCACCAATCTCCAGAATAGTGCGGTTATCGTCCGTTGGAAGATTGGCCATATGCTCTGCCAGGATCACAGATGCCTCCCAAAGCTTGACCCAAAATGGAAACTCCGGCGCTGCTCCAAACGGATCACCTGTGAGGAGAGGTGTAATGTCTGCAACATGAAGATAGTAATAGGGCCGGCCGTGAACATTCACCTTCTCTATCTCAAGCTCATATTTGGAGGCCAATTTTTGGAAGACAGGAAGGACCTCTTCGGGGATGGCAAGCTTGCGAGGCTCCCCCTCCTTCAGGGGGATGCCCCATGGACTGGTCACCTTGAGTTTTGGGATCATGCAGCCTGTCCCTTCTTGCGCCGTTCATCCTGCCTGTCATAGAAGACCCTGCCGGTTCCTGCAGGAATCAGACGGCCCATTATCACATTTTCCTTGAGGCCACGCAGGTGGTCCACCTTTCCAGCAATGGAGGCATCAGTGAGCACCTTGGTGGTCTCCTGGAAAGATGCAGCAGATATGAAGCTGTCAGTGGTAAGAGATGCCCTGGTGATACCGAGCAGCATGGGTTCAGCTACTGCCGGCTCACCGCCTTCAGCAAGGATCCTCTCGTTCTCCTGCTCAAAACGCCACCGCTCCACCTGTTCACCCAGGAGGAAGCTGCTGTCTCCAACAGCAGTGATCTTGACTCTCTTGAGCATCTGACGAACGATCACCTCAATATGTTTGTCATTGATCTTGACACCCTGAAGCCTGTAAACCTCCTGGATCTCATCCACGAGATAACGGGCCAGGGCCTTTTCACCCTTCACCTTCAACAGGTCATGGGGGTTGATTGCTCCATCCATCAGGGGCTCTCCAGCCCTGACATAATCATCTTCATGCACATTGATATGTTTACCCTTGGGAATGAGATACTCCCTGGGTTCACCATATTCCGGTGTAATGATTATGCGGCGTTTGTTCTTGATATCCTTTCCGAATGAGACCACACCATCGATCTCGGAGATAACTGCACATTCCTTGGGCTTCCTGGCCTCGAACAGCTCTGCCACTCTAGGAAGACCACCGGTAATATCCTTTGTCTTGGTGGTTTCCCTGGGAATCTTTGCCAGCACGGCACCGGCCTGAACTTCGTCACCCTCGTTGACCAGTATGATGGATCCCACAGGCAAAGGATATCTTGCATCACCTTTGGAATGGATCAGTTTCTTGGTCCGCCCCCTCTCATCCTTGATGGAAATCCTTGGCTGATATTCGGATGTCTTGTACTGCACCACAACCATGGAGGCCTTGCCGGTAACCTCATCCACCTTTTCCTGGATGGTTACACCATCAATAATGTCTCCAAACTTGACCCGGCCATCCAGTTCGGAAAGTATGGGAATAGTGAACGGATCCCATTCAGCCAGTTTGGTTCCCACATCTACTTCCTGACCATCCTTAACCAGTAGCTCTGCCCCATATATGACATGATAACGCTCCCTTTCGCGTCCATCCGGGGCGATTATAACAAGTTCACCATTGCGGTTGAGTACAACATTCTTACCTTCCGGGTTGAGCACGCTGATGATACGCTGGAACTTTACAGTACCCTTGCTACGGCTGCGAATCTCAGCCTGCTCCACCTTACCTGAAGCAGTTCCGCCAATGTGGAAGGTCCTCATTGTGAGCTGGGTTCCTGGTTCTCCAATAGACTCAGCAGCAATTATACCCACTGCCTCTCCCCGAGCCACCATGCTACCCCTGGCAAGATCACGGCCATAACACTTGGCGCATACACCAAAGGGCGCACGGCAGGCCAGAACCGAACGGATCAATACGCTGGAGATACCTGCCTCCTCAATCTTTTTGACACCAGTCTCGGTAATCTCCTCATTAGCTGGAACAAGCACCTCTCCTGTAACAGGATCGACCACATCCATCAGGGCTACACGACCAAGGATACGATCACCTACATGCTGAATAATC
>JALSKY010000065.1 GCA_026988585.1 Deltaproteobacteria bacterium | reverse complement strand
GAGGCAGGCAACGTGGTTGCAAATTGCGGCAGGAACAGAAAGGACCTGGACACCATCTCACTGGCAGCACTGGCAGCAGCCAACTTCGGTGCCACATCACAGATGGCCAAACTTATCGGAGAGGACGATTTCTCCCTGCTGTTCCACAAGGGTAAAAAGGACTCTATCCACTTTGCGCGAATCGGCGATAGTATGATACTGGTGACCATATTCGGAGATGAGGTCTCTCTGGGACTTGTTAGATTGCGCGTGGCAGAGCTGGCAGAAAATATCAAAAAGGTATTCGGATTAGAGTAGAAGATATATGGCACTCATCGACCTGAGCAAACGGGAAGTTCACTGCAAAATTGTCTATTACGGACCGGGGAGATGTGGCAAGACCACAAACCTCCTCTACATCTATAATGCCATGGGAGACCGGGCCAGGGGAAAGATGCTCACCATAGAGACCAAGGGGGACCGAACTCTCTTTTTTGATCTTCTCCCGCTGAATCTCGGCAAGATCAATGGATTCGACATACGGATACAGCTTTACACCGTGCCTGGACAGGCCATTTATGAAGCCACAAGGAAACTGGTGCTCAAGGGCGTGGATGGACTGGTCTTTGTGGCAGATTCCCTCAGGGTAAGAAAAAACAAGAATGTGGAAAGTCTCAATGATCTTGAAAAAAACCTGAAGGATTTCAATCTGGACTTAGAGACCATCCCCCTGATCCTTCAGTACAACAAAAGAGACCTGGCCTCCTCTCCTATTCCAACACTAACCATCGAGGAGATGGAGCAGGACCTCAACTCTAAGCTGAACACAATAGCCTTTGAGGCAGCAGCCACCAAGGGCATAGGGGTCTTTGAGACACTGAAAGAGATCAGCAAAAGAACCGTTCGTTATGTAGCAGAAAAACACCTGCTGCCCCAGCAGCAGAAGAATGGAGTCTAAGCCGTGACAGAAAAAGAGATTTCAACAGCAGAAAAGAGTGATATCAATCTATTTACCAACGAGATAGAGGATACCATTGATGATCTCTTCACCCCTGAAAAACAGATAGAGATCGATCCTCTCACCCAGGAGATAAAGGTTCTGGCAGATGATGCAGAGGTCCAGGAGCAGAATGCAGAACCTGGAGTGGATACGCCTTCTGTGATGGAAAAGGACCCGGTGCCGGATATACCTGTGGAAGAAGGTTCTGTTAAGGAACCGGCTGACACGGAAATTGAAGAAATAGAGATCTCCCTGGCAGAAGAGTTGCCTTCAGTAGAGGTGGATGAACCCCAGGAGATGGAACTGGAACCATTGGAGATCACCCTCGAGGACCAGAAAACAGCAGCAGATACAGGGACGAACAGGCCTGAAACAGAAAATTCGTCCCGGCAAACAGCAGATGAAGAGCTGCTCATAGAGGAGATGTCATTAGAGACAGGACAGCAGGAAGACGACGTGAGCCCAGGGGACAAAACGACAGGAACTCCGCCGGACTCAGGCCTCTCAGATATGCTGAACAGACTGAAGCAGAACATACTTACCATAGAGTGGGAGGTAACCAGCGAGCAGCTTCAGCAAACCATCGAGATCACCAACACCATAAGAGAAAATGCCAAAGGGATGGACCCCAGGATCCAGACCCTGCTGCTGCCTGCAATGGTTGCTGCTCTGAAGGCAATGAAGGAGAAACCTGGGGCCATGCCCGCCACCACTCCTGCCCTGATGAAAAGGGCTGTGGACCTGATGGAAAAGGCTGTCGGCACCAGTGAAACTGCTGGAGTTAAGCAGGAGGGGGTTGAAAAGGTTGCTGCAGCCCTGAAGGAGGCAGTCGCTTCAGTACAGCAGGAAACAGGGCGGAAGCAGACAATACAAGAGACTACCATCACCAAACAGGCAGACCAGGGCCGGAAAGATGGGGGTATCCCTGGAGATAATAGCTGGAAAGAGGATGCCTGCAGGACCGTAAGCCAACACCTGGAAGCCCTGGAACAGACCATTGCACGAATCCTGCCTGTAGAGAAGGTGTTGGGTGCCCAGCCTGAGGCATCCAAGCTGTACCTGTTCCAGAGGAGCATAAGGCTCTCCCTGCAGGAGGAATATGATCGGCTGAGCCAATTCTTTTTGGGAAAGACCAAGGAATGGGAGGAACCAGGCCCAATCGCACCGGCAGCAACTTCTGGAACAGATAAACCTCAAGAGGAGAGGATGCCATCTGCAGATCTGCCCTTTAACCGGCTCATGATCTGCACGGTGGACGGCATGAAAATAGGCCTTATACCTGAACAGGTGGCACTTATAAGTAAACCCGGACCATTTACAAAGGGCAAGGTAAGAAAGGCAGACTCCATTAAGCTTGGGAGCCTCAGGAAATGGCCCTGGAGCAAACTGATGCCGGAAACTTCAGGAGAACTCTCCCAAAAGAGTGAAAAGGAGCTGGCCTCATTGGAACTGCCGGTACTCCGCACCATAGGTGAAAATACTGTGGAGGCAGAAAAAGATTTCGTGGCAGTAGTCCTGATCCATGAAGGGAAAGGTTTTGTGCTGCTGACTGCTGACAATCCCATAGAAGAGCAGTTCTCAAAAGAAGAGTGGCAATGGAAGCCTGAATCATCAGGGTATCTCAAGGGGATATTGGACTCAGAGACAGAGACCGTCCATCTGCTGGATTGCAGAAACGGGTAACGGGGTAGATCCATGAGCGGCACCATCCAGGAAGAAACACTCATCGAATTCGTTCCGGAACCGGACAAGACCGGGCCCTCTGCAGATCAGGTAAACACCAGGCTGCAGGAGGCAGAGCTGTATATAAACCATGGCTTGGTGGATGAGGCCAGGGGGCTGTTACAGGGCCTGCTTGCAGACATCTCTGAATCAGGCCATGAACAGGCCAGGGACAGAATCCAACAGCTTCTCCAGGAGATAGAGAGCGGCACCATACTGTCCAAGGGGCGAGAGAGTGATGATCAGGCTAACAGCTTGGAAAACAAGTACAACAACTGTCTCGGACTGATAGAGGCAGGATTCTACAAGGAGGCCCTGGACGAGCTGAAACGGATAGAGGATTCCGGTTTTCGTACAGGAGAAATCAAGGCCCATATCGGGGAGCTTTTCCTGAAGCTCAATTCGCCTTTCGATGCCCTGGAATATCTGGAGGCCGCAGCATCGGAAGAGATGGATGATACCCACAGACTGGAGCTGCTCTACAAGCTGGCCATCACCTATGAAAATACCGGGGCTGTCAACAAGGCAATAGATGTCCTCAAGAAGATAGTGAAGATAGACAGGGGTTTCCGCAATGCCGAGACCAAGCTGGATGCCCTGACACAGACCGCTCAGAAATATGGCCGCTTCTACTACCTGGTACGCAACGAGATCATATCACAACAGGACCTGGACAGGGCAAGAGAACAGGCGAAGCAGGCGAGAAAGCCCATAGAGACAGTACTTATCAAACAGTTCGGCATAGACAAGGGAGAGATAGGCGAATCCCTGTCCGAATATTTCGACTGTCCATTTGTGGAGTTCAATGAGCTGGAGGTGGGCACAACACTCAAATGCATGTCAGGAATCAAGGAGCACTTCTTCCGGACCAACGTATGCGCCCCGGTTCAGGAGAGCCAGCAACAGATAGTCATAGCCATTGACAACCCCCATGATCTCATAAAAATAGACAATAT
>JALSKY010000064.1 GCA_026988585.1 Deltaproteobacteria bacterium | reverse complement strand
TGCAGGAAACCAGAAGTTCAGTGGATTCTGGTGGCGAATGGATAGCCATCAGGTTCAGGAGACCATAGGGGGCAGGCAGGATTAAGCAGCCTACGACTGTTCTTATGAAAAAAACAGGTAAGGGCTGATGGCCGTCAATTTAGAGTGTCTATTTTGGTTCCATGACCATTCATGAATTCTTCTTTCCTGCTGGCTTTGGCTCGGTTGGAGCCAGGGAAGCAAAAAACGGTGGAGATTGCCGTTTGTCTCCGGGTGAGAGTTACCTTGTCCTATCTGGAGATGAACACAGGCATCTTGCCTTTGCAAAAAGGCTCAGGGTTGGACAGCAGGTCAGAATCACTGATGGGGCTGGCTCCTGGGCCATCTGTTCAATAGAGAAGATATCCAGTGATTCTTCCTTTTTGAAAATCAAGGAAACCGGCAGTGCAGAAAGGGAACTGGTTCCTGTTACCATCATCCTGTCAGTGATAAAAAAAGAGAGGATGGAGTGGGCGGTGCAGAAGCTGTCTGAGCTCGGGATTTCAAGGATAAGGCCGGTCATGGCTGCCAGATCTGTTGTGAGAGGCAGCAGGGAGAGGCTGAACAGACAGCAGGCACGGTATCAGAAGATTGCCGTGGAGGCAATGAAGCAGAGCAGAGGGAGCTGGCTCACTGTCATTGAGCCTGTAGCCACTTCCGTTCAGGAGGCTGTTCATGCTGAAAAAGATATCAATGGAGGGAAAAAGGTCCTGGTGCCTGAAAAGGGTGCTGAATCTCTGTCCCTGTTCAACCTGCTGTCTGCCGGGCACTCCCTCTATCCGGTGACAGTTGTTGTCGGGCCGGAAGGCGGTTTCACCAGTGAAGAGATCACTTTTTTTCAGGATGAGGGTGCCGAGTTTGTTGATCTTGGGCCAAGGATACTCAGGGCAGAAACCGCAGCAGTTGTATCTGCATCAGCACTCGCCCTGTTATGGCATGGTCTGTCAACAGCCTGATCTCTTGAGTATATCAGTTGTCTATAGATTTTCATAACTCTGGGGTCTGGCAACCGGTTTTGTTCAAAACAGTGAAAAAATATTGCTCAGGGGGATGAAAGAGATGGATAGGTCTGGTCAAGAGAAGATTGCACATGCTTATGCCCTGATCCTTGCAGGCGGAATGGGTACGAGGCTCTGGCCCAAGAGCCGGCACCACCGTCCTAAGCAGTTTTTGCAGATCCAGGGCGAGGTTTCTCTGCTGGCACAGACAGTTGAGCGCCTCATGCACACATATCCGCTGAAGCGGATCTTTATCATCTGCAAGCCGTTTCACAGACGAGAGATCCTTTCCCAGATTACAGGCATCCCTGAGGAGAATATCCTGCTGGAACCGGTGCCCAAGGGGACTGGTGCCGCTATTATCTGGGGTACTCTGGCCATAGCATGTAGAGACCCTGATGCGGTACTGGGGGTCTTCCCTTCCGATCATATCATCAGGCCGGCAGGGCGATTCTGCAACATGATAGAGCGGGGGATGATGTGGGCTGCGGATCATCCTGCCCTGGTGATCTACGGCATAAAACCCACAAGGCCGGATACCAATTTCGGCTATATTGAGGGAGGCAGTACCATAGATGAGTGCATGAGCCAGAAGTGTCTCGAGGTGATCGGCTTCCATGAAAAGCCGGATCCACAGACAGCAGCTTCATATCTCCGTTCACACCGGTTTTTGTGGAACAGTGGTATCTTTACCTTTTCTGCCACCACGCTGGAGCAGATCCTTTCCACCGGTCTCTTTCCTGCATGGTATCCCCTGGTGGAGGCTGCCCTTGAGGACAGACTCATGGATGACGCCATCTACCAAAATCTTCCTGATGATCCCTTTGACACAGCGGTGGTGGAAAAGCTGGTGAGATATCACTCTGTCCGTTCTCTACTCGGCAGGTTTTCCCTGGTGGTCTTTCCTGCAGATCTGGAATGGCACGATATGGGGGTGTGGGAAAGTTATTATCATGCAACTGCCAAGGATCAGGATGGAAATGTCAGGTCAGGTCCTGTATTCTGTCTCGGGTGTAAAGAGAGCCTGGTAATGTCTGAGGGAAGTGATACCCTGCTGGCAGCCATTGGTCTGAACAGGATGGTTGCGGTTTGTGAAGGGGATGCTGTCCTGATCTGCCCCAGGGATGAGCTTCACAGGATAAGGGAACTGATCAAACGTTTGAAGGAGGAGGGTTTTGGTTCATATCTCTGAATACTCTGCAGGCAGTCGAGGCTGCAAGGCTTTTCAATCCTGTTGCAATCTGCCTTGTTGTCTGAGGCTCATAAACAGAACTGCTATGAGATGTGGCCTACAAGCACTTCGTATAGAATCTTTTTCCTTGCATTTGTCAGTTTAGA
>JALSKY010000063.1 GCA_026988585.1 Deltaproteobacteria bacterium | reverse complement strand
CAAATCTCATCTGCTTGATCGCCTCTCTTAACTCTGTCCAAGTCATATGAATACCTCCTGGAAGCATTCATAATACCGGACAGTTTATGTGTTAATACGGAGGACAATTTACTTGCTCGTAACACCGTGTGAAGGTTTGGGTTGTCCTGTTACCACGATATATTACAATATAAAACGATGATGAAGTGATGCTCTGGTGTTTTGAAAGATTGTGAACCCATGGCCTGGTCCATCAATCCTGATGGTTCCCGGCAATAGATTCCATCTCAGGAGGTGGATTATGCAGAAACTCATTACACAGGCAGTGCCTACTGGTGTTCATGTAGTAACGGTACGAACCAAAGAGAAAGTCAACGGAATGACAGCGGCCTGGGTGACCCAGGTCTCTTTTAAGCCGCCAATGATCGCAGTGGCTATAGCTCCGCCAAGGCTTACACATGGACTGATCAAGGAAGCAGGCTATTTCTGCATCAATGCCCTTCCGGAGGATCAGATAGACCTGGCTAAACATTTTGGATATAAGAGCGGCCGTAAAAAGGACAAGATGAAGGGGGTCAAGTTCACCAATGCCATGAAGGGGTCTCCTGTGCTGGATGCAGCATACGCGTATGTAGAGTGTGAGCTTCAGGATGTGTTTACTGCTGGAGATCACGATATTTTCGTGGGATCAGTGGTGGATGTGGCAGTGATGAAGGAAGATGCGGCCCCGCTCATCTTTCATTGGGACGATTTTTTCGGGGGATCAAAATAACTCCCTTCATGTATGGGGAGTTCAGACAAAATTTTCTGTTTCCATCCCTGATTCTATCTGCAGCAGCAGGTTGAAAAGATCTATGCCTCTGTTGCTACTGTGCGGGCCTTTACAGTAAAGGGGATGTGCAACAGTATCTGTAATCGAAAGGGGAAAACTGGAATGAATCAGAAGAGAGAAGGGCAGGTGAAGCGGGAACATGACAAAACAGAGCAGATAACTGGTCCTCTCGGCAGTTGCCCTGCATGCAAGAGAGGGACAGGTGGTGCCGGTGCCACACCTGGATCGGATGGGCAGGGGCCAGTAGATCCTCCAGTAGATCCTATGGAGGCATATCTCGCTGACCTGCCGGAATGGGCAAGAGGTCCTGTGATGGCCTATGGCAGACAGGCCCTGGCAGGTATTGTGCTCTTTCTATTGGCAGTAGGTATCTGGACAGGCTTTTCCCACTATATGGAGGGGAAGGAGACCAAGGCGGCCTATGCCCTGGGTCAGGCACTGTCTGCACCGGATGCCAAGGAGAGAATGTCGCTTCTCAAGAAGGTAGTCAGCCAGTATGGCAGTACTGATGCAGGGGCTCAGGCCCAGCTTGTTCTATCTGGAGAATATCTGGAGCAGGATGAATTTGACAAGGCGAGGGATGGCTTTGTAAAGGCCCGAAAAGGGCTAAAGCTGGCACTGAAAGATGGGGCAACAATGGGGGAATCCTATGCCCTGGAAGAGAAGAAGGAATATAAGGCCGCCCTGGACGGGTTTTCTAAGGCGATAGAGAAGAAACAGGGATATGAGGCCGTTGCCCTCCTGGACAAGGCCAGGATATCCCTGAAGCTTGGGAATTCCAGGGAGGCCATGGAGGCATATAATCAGTATCTGGATATCCGGCCCGATTCACCTCTACTGGATTTTATCAGGTTTAAGCTGCAGAAGCTGGCCTCGGCAGGAGGCGCAGTGTCAGGTGGAACTCCTCAAGAAGGCAAGGCCGGAGAAAAAGAGGCTGCCGGAGAAAAGGGATAAACTTCAGTCAGGGCTCAGGGATGATATGCGGGATCAGTCCCTGAGCTCGCCAACGGGATATGAGCCGAGACAGATCAGCATTGTGCATCCCTCTTTGATTGCCTCTATACCTTCACGCACTCTTTCCTCCTCCATGTGACCAATGATATCCACATAGAAGAGATAGCGCCAGGGCTCATCCTTAACCGGCCTGGACTGGATCTTGGTGAGATTTATTCCCCTGTGGGCCAGGGGTTCCAAGAGCTTGAACAGTGATCCTGGCTTGTCTTCCAGGCTCAGGATCAGTGATGTCTTGTCATTTCCGCTGGGCCTTGGGCATTCATGGCCAAGTATGAGAAACCTGGTTGTATTGCCTGCATAGTCTTCTATGGACTTGGCTACAACCTGCAGGTCATAGGTGCGGGCAGCCAGCGGGCTGGCTATTGCTGCTACAGATGGATCTATGGCAGCCCACCTTGCAGCCTGGGCCGTGCTGACCACCTCTTCCAAGGGGACTGCAGGCAGATGTTTTCTGAGCCAGTGGCGGCACTGGGCAAGGGCATGGGGATGGGAGAGTATCCGCCTGATCTTGTCCATCCGTCCGCTCCTGTTTATGAGGTCATGGGATATGGGTATGAAAATCTCGCCGCAGACCTTTATCTTGTAATCTCTGAGGCCATCGAGGGTCAGTGCAACAGTGCCTTCCACCGAGTTTTCTACTGGCACTACGCCAAAATCTGCACGTTTTCTCTCCACCTCTTCAAAAACTTCGGTGATGCTGCCTTGAGCAGTAAATTTGGGTGCATTGCCAAAGAACTTGGTGGCAGCAATATGGGTAAATGTGGTCTCCGGGCCGAGAAAAGCGATTCTGGCAGGCCTTTGTGCATTTCTGCATGCAGATATGATCTCGCCGAAAATCACCTTGAGGCCATCAGGAGGGAATTTTCCCTGGTTATAGTTCAGTATGTTGTTTATGACCTCCCTCTCCCGGACTACGTCAAGGGGTTGGGCATCTGCCTTGGCCTTGGTCTTTCCAATCTCTTCTGCAACCTTCAGCCTCTCCTGGAGCAGGTTTACCAGTTCCAGGTCGATGGCATCTATCCGGCTGCGCAATTCCTGCAATTTTTTGAACTGTTTGTCATCTAATCTCTTCATATCTTTTGTCTGGTATCCTCAGGGAGTTCTATCAAGAATGGATTTAATGGCCAGGAGTTCCTCCTTTATATCTTCAAGCATGGAGGAGAAAGCCTGGTCCTTTTTGGCAGAAACAGCGGCCCGGGATTGCGAACTGGATAGAGAATCATCACTGTGCCGCGATAGGGGAGTGGATTTTTCAGGCCTGTCAGAGGAGACTTTCTGAGAGTCAGGCAGGTCTGCCCCCTTCTTTGCCTCTTTCTCAGAAAGCTCCTGTTCCAGCCTCCTCTTTGCCCCGGCAATGGTGTATCCTTCCACATAGAGTAGCTCCTTTATCCGTTTCAGAGCCTTGAGATCCTGCTCCCTGTAGAGCCTGCGGCGGGATACCCTTCGAGGCTGTATCTGGCGAAATTCCTTTTCCCAGAACCTGAGAACATGGGGTTCAACCCCGATGATCTGGCTTATCTCCCCTATCTTGTAGTATTTTTTGCCCTTTTTCAGCATTTACCCTCTTCTTCAGGAGAGTGCTTGGCTTGAAGGTGACAGTTTTCCGAGCCTCTATGATTATCTCCTCACCTGTATGAGGATTTATACCTTTTCGGGCATTTTTGCAAACCGGTTTGAACACACCGAACCTGACTATCTTGACAGGTATCTCCTCCTGGAGTTCCTCCCTGATAATATCGAAAAGTCCGGTTACCAGCTTTTTGCTGGTTCTCAGGGAGAAGCCTATCTCAGCACTGATAACCTCTGCCATCTCCTGCTTGGTGAGAGTGGTGCCATTCTGTTCCTTTTTGTCCATGGCTCAGTT
>JALSKY010000062.1 GCA_026988585.1 Deltaproteobacteria bacterium | reverse complement strand
AGGCAGGGCCCATGAGGAAAAGAGTTCTGTTATCTCCTTTACTGTTGCCGCCATGTAAAACCCTTAAACATCAAAAAGGGTGCAATAGTAAAATTGCACCCTTTTTCAAGATTGACCGCATCCTGCTCTATGTCTGCCCGTACAGAGACGGGTTCAATGGAATCGCCCATATTTTTCCATATTTTAATTGGGCCCACCAGGATTCGAACCTGGGACCAACCGGTTATGAGCCGGTGGCTCTGACCAACTGAGCTATGGGCCCTGAATTGGAGAGGACAATATATTACTGAGAATGGGATTGTCAAGTTATTGTTAGAATAAACAGTACAGCCCTTTTCCTGCAATAGTGTTGCTACCGGATAAATACAGGGTAAACTCTCCAGTCTATGGTGATGGATAATAAAAAGACTCCGGCAATCATGTTTCAGGGAACTGGTTCAGGTGTTGGCAAGAGTGTTGTGGCTGCAGCCCTGTGCCGATGCCTGAAAAATATGGGGTACAGGGTAGCTCCCTTCAAGGCCCAAAACATGGCATTGAACTCCTATGTGACTGCAGACGGCAGGGAGATGGGGCGTGCCCAGGTGTTCCAGGCAGAGGCATGCGGGCTTCCTCCGGACTGCAGGATGAATCCTGTCCTGCTCAAGCCCACGGCAGATGCCAAAAGCCAGGTAATCCTCATGGGCAGGCCGGTGGCGGATCTCAGAGCAAGAGATTACTACCGCAGGGCCCGGCACCATTTCCATATAGTCAAAGAGGCCTATGACTCCCTTTCTGCAGAGTTTGACATAATGGTCATAGAAGGTGCAGGCAGCCCTGCTGAAATCAATCTGCAGGAGACAGATATCGTAAATATGCGGATGGCCCATTATGCCAACGCATCTGTCTTCATCGTGGGAGACATAGACCGGGGCGGTGTTTTCGCAGCCCTGAAAGGGACATACGATCTCATCCCGGACCGATACAAATTCCTGGTAAAGGGCCATGTCATAAACAGGTTCAGAGGGGATATATCCCTGCTTTTGCCTGCATTCGAGATGTTCAGAAAATTCAACCCGGTTCCAATTGCCGGGGTATTGCCCTGGTTCCATGATATACCTACAGATGAGGAGGACGGGGTCTTCCTGGACAAGATAGAGACAGAGGGCGGACCGGACAAAATCAATGTGGCGGTAGTAGGCCTGAAGCGGATCAGCAATTTTACTGATTTTCTTCCTCTATCCATGGAGAGGGATCTGGCTATCAAGATCGCAAGATCTCCTGGCCAGATCGAGACTGCAGACATGGTGATCATACCCGGCACGAAGGCTACCACCATGGACCTGAAATTCCTTGAAGATACTGGAATGGACAGGGCCATTAACCAGGCCGCCCATGCAGGCAAAATGGTTATCGGCATCTGCGGAGGATACCAGATGCTTGGATCTGAGATAGACGATCCGCACGGATCAGATGGGCCTCCGGGAAGATACAGAGGGCTTGGCCTCCTGCCCCTGATCACCTGCATGGAAAGCCAGAAGACCCTGGTACTCACAGAGAGAGAGATCCATTGGCCTACGGTCCTGGGCAATTCCCCCCTGACGGTATCTGGTTATGAGATCCACATGGGCGCCACCTCTCCCCTTGAGCACTGGGGAACAGGCTGCAACCCCCTGGATACAGACACAGACGACTCCCCTGACAGAAGAAATCCCATCGGCTTTTTCTCAAGGGATGGCATGATAATGGGTACTTATCTCCATGGCATTTTTGAAAACCATGAATTCAGAACGAAACTCCTGAATTTTCTCAGGTCTCAGAAGGGACTGCCCCCTGTGACACAGCGCATGAATTACCGAAGGGAAAAGGAGAAAAACCTGGATAGGCTGGGGGATTGGTTTGCACGGTCCATGAATCTAAAAAATTTTCTGAAGATGGCAGGCATCCTGTCATGAATCCAGATCATTAACCCGGGATGAAGAGCTGCAAGTCAGCACGAGCGGACAAACATTACCATGGATAACATTCTATATTTAACCACTGCTACCGGACTGTTCTGCCTTCTATCCGGGGCCGCCATAGACCTGATAATTGGTGATCCCGAACGTCCGGTCCATCCTGTAGTCCTCATGGGGGCTGCCATCTCCTTTGGAGAGAAGCTCTGCCGCTCCTTCGTATCCCTGAACCCTCTGATCCAGGGAGCCATTCTTGCAACGGGGCTTACCTGTTCTGCCTATCTCGTCACCTATGCAATCCTGAAAACCACCCTGGCCATGGGGCTTATCCTCTATCTCCTCCTCTCCTCCATTATCATCTGTTATGGCCTGGCCCTTCGCACGCTCTACCAGGAAGTGATAGCTGTTGCCCAGGCATTGGAAACAGATGGAATAGATGCGGCCAGGAAGCAGATAGCAAGGCTGGTGGGACGGGACACCACCACACTGGACCAGCACCAGATCTCTGCCGCAGCCATTGAAACCGCATCGGAAAACATGGTGGACGGGGTGATGACTCCATTTTTCTATGCCGCCATAGGTGGCCCGCCACTCCTGGCCGCATACAAGATGATCAGCACCATGGACTCCATGATTGCATACAAGACTGAAAGATATATACTCTTTGGCAGAGTAGCTGCCAGGTTGGATGACGCTGCCAACTACATCCCTGCCAGGCTCAGCCTGCCTTTCATTGCTGCTGGCGCAAGGATATTGGGTCTCTCAACCCCTTCAGAAAAAATAATCCGTAAGGCCAGGACAGAAGGGAAAAACTGCCCAAGCCCCAACTCGGGACTACCGGAATCCGGGTTTGCATGGGCACTGAATGTGCGGCTGGGTGGCCCCTCCATCTATTTTGGCAGGCTTACTCCAGGCCACTGGTACAATCAGAACGGCAAAAGGCCTGGGCCTGAAGATATCAGGCAGGCAGCCAGGCTCATGATGATCTCATCCATCCTGTTCTATCTCGCTTTTCTTATCCCTGGCTTTCTCTTGGCCGGAATACTCTGATGGAGAACAGCAACGCACTCTCATTTCATGTTGTGGCCGATGGACTTCTGAATGATGGACTTCTGAATGAGAACACCAGCGACATTGTGCCTGTCGTGAAAACAGCGTAAAAACTACTTGAAGTTGAGGCATCCCCTTCATATCGTAATCAGTATGAAAAACAGAAAGCCTGAACATAAGGAGTATCTGCTTATGGAATCCCATGACATCTCTCCCAAATCGCGCCTGGTAGCCCTCCTTCTCTGCTTTTTTCTGGGCTGGCTGGGTATTCATCGCTTTTACGTGGGAAAGATCGGCACCGGCATTCTCATGCTACTCACTGCCGGTGGTTTCGGGATATGGGTAATCATTGATCTGATTCTCATAGTCATGGGCTCCTTTACCGACAAAGAGGGGCGAAGGGTATTCATGTGGCTGGAACCAGGCTCCATATAGCTGCCTGTTCAATGAGCCAATCCAGTTTTAAGTCGATGCTGATCAAAAAAATTTTTCATTTTCAATAAATGGAGCAACTTATGGGCCATTCCAACAGAGATTATACGCCAACAGAGATGGGCAAGGAGGCTGTCAAACTCTTTATAGACGGGTTCCACTGTTCCCAGGCACTCTTTTTCGTAGGGGCCAGATTCCAGGGGGTATCCGCTCCCGATGTAATAGCAGCAATGGCCCCGTTCGGAGGAGGTATGGGCAGCACTGGCCGGGTATGCGGGGTGCTT
>JALSKY010000061.1 GCA_026988585.1 Deltaproteobacteria bacterium | reverse complement strand
CGGACAAGGCTGCAACAGTTGCTCTCCCTGTTCCAACTGTGGCTGAATCATCTCCGCCCTCTTCCAATTTCAAGGGGGCCGAATTTTCTCTGGGGGATGTTGATACTGCTCCAAGACTGATACGACACTTCCCGCCACCCTATCCCATGAGGGCCAAGAGGAGCAACATAGAGGGCAAGGTTGTTGTCCGTGCCCTCATAACCCCGGATGGCAGGGCCACGAGAATCAGCGTGGTCTCAGCTCAGCCATCTAACATATTTGAAACTAGTGTAATAAAAGCGGTTTCAAGATGGAGGTTTCAGCCTGGAACACTCCATGGAGAAAAGGTTTCAACATGGATAGAGATTCCAGTCGTCTTCAAACTCAATTAGCCTTTGCGTCCTTGGTCCTGCTTCTGTTTCTGATCTCCGCCCCTGCCCTGAAGGCAGCAGCAGCTATCTCCCACTCTGAATGGCAGGTATTGAACCGGGCAGAAAAACTGATGGGCCAGAAAAAATATTCTGAGGCAGCCAATGTCCTTGAAACCTTTGTAAACAAAAATCCTGAGGCCCCCGAACAGTTTTATATCTTTCTGGGAAACTGTTATCTTGAACTCGACCAGCCGGAACAGGCCGTGAACATTATCGATGAGGGCATAAAGAGTTATCCGGCATCATTTCATCTCAACTATAACCTTGGCATTGCAGCCAGCGATCTGGGAAGATTTGTCCTGGCCGGAGACAGCTTTGCCTCTGCCTTTGAAATTCAGCAAAGATCCCCGAAAAAATATGGCAATACACCAGAACTGCTTTACTACAGTGCAACTTCATATTATCAAGCCCGTCGCTATTCCCTGGCCTTAAAACAGATAAACAGGCTTCTTAAAGGGGGGATGGTCTCAAACGAAAATATTCGGCCAGAATGGGTAAAGCTCAAGGTCCACACACTTTGCCAGATGAAGAGATGGAGGGATGCAGTCGGCACCCTGCGCAGGCTTCTATCAAGAGAGCCCGGTCTTTCAGAATACTGGAGGCTTCTGGCCCAGGTGGAGCTGCAACGAGGCAGATATGCCCAGGCAGCTTCAGCCTTGGAGACCTGTTATCTGCTCAGTCCGCCCCCTAAAAATGAATGGCTCCATCTGGCAGATATCTATCTCTACCTGAACGCACCGCTGCCTGCAGCCCGCTGCCTGGTAAAGGCTGGGGAGCAACGGTTCAGGAAAAAAATCTTGAGGCTACTGGAGAAAGGGAACAGATATGAGCAGGCCCTTGCGTACTGCAACCAACTGATTTCAGAAGAGCCTTGTGCAGAGAACTACCTCCTGAAGGGATATCTGCTCCTTGAAGCAGGCAAATCTGGAGAGAGTATCAATGCCTTTGAAATGGCTGCCAGGGGAAGACCGTGTCCTATTAAAAACAAAAAAAAGAAACAGACTATAGAAAAAATCCGTGCAGAAGCATGGCTCATGGCAGCCCTGGCAGCCTGGCAAAACAGAAAGTGGGATGATGCCATCCATTTTTTCGACCTGGCCAGCAGGACTGAATCTCCTTACAGGGAGCAGGCAGAGGCAGGGGCACGCTATCTCCATCAAATCCTTTCTGAAGGTATTGATGAAAACGCAACTGGAAATAATCAGTGATTATGCAGTTCACAATCCGGCCGCATACTTGTCTGTGGGGACAGGTTGGAGTACCGGGCATGCAGATCTGTAGTGGTATTTCAAGTGTGCGAAAATAGATCAGATTCCATGAAATGGTGAGCTTTTTTTATTTTTAACCACCCGCTTCGCTGGACAGACACAGACGGACACAGACATATCCCATCCGCCGAAAGATATGTCTATGTTCTTAAATCGGAAAAAGTCCAACAATATGGGAATTTTTCTTTTATAAACCGAAAGATAGGTGGTTCCTATCTACGGTAGTGTTCAACGATCAATTCACATTATTGCGCTGATGGTATAGAAAGACAGCCGCTTTTCTGTCCCACACCACCTGACATGACATGAGAGGCCGCTTCAAGCGGGAGCAAACCAGTTGTGACCTATAATTTACTTCGTTTGTTCAGAAAATATGGTTTTTTGCTGAGATATTAAAGAAGCTTAAAAGAGAAGAAAAAAAAAAGAGCAGACCTGCTCCTGTCCTGGCTTGGCCTGCTCCGCTAAATTTAGTTATTGTAGGGGCACATTATGCAACTTCCCTTGCCTCTTCCCCGCATGCGGCCTGATCCAACTGCAGTATTTTTGGATACACTGTTAGGCCCACCACGCCACTGAGGTCTTCCATCGTCTCCACGAAGAACGATTGTCTGACCTGATATGGTTACCTGAGTAGCTACTATACGCTGGGTACCATCAACATAGGTAATCTCATAACCATCTACAACAATATCCTCGCCAACAGTTGGATATGGGACTCCATTCTGCTGCCAGAACCAGATAGGTCCTATTCCATAAACTGTAACAACCTCATCTCCAGTATCAATCTGTATTCCTTGACTTGGTGGATAGGGTACAGACTGAACTATTCCAGTGATGGTAATAGGTGTACCACTCAGCAAATAGGGCGTATTAGGCGGGTTGGGGTTCGCTGCCAATGTATTTCCCGCAAAAAATACGCCAGCTGTTAAAACAAGAAAAACTGATAACAAACTTTTCATAGCTCTCATTTTAAAATACCTCCTGTTTTTTTATTTTTTTAATGCAGATATGGTGCCATAAATAATTACTCGTTAATTCAGTTAATTACCTTGCATCATTTCTAAATTAGGAGCTAAGGTTCGACGAAAATATCGACAAAATAGGATGTTTGGATCCATTATTGTCGAATGCTATTATCAAAAATGGTTTTTTACAATTGACATTTAGGATCAGGATTTGTTCACGGAATTTTTCAAGGTAGATGGACGCCTTAGGATATAAGGCTGATAGATCTCGAGAAAACGATTACATGCATATTCTTCATAATGTGTAAAAACATTGGATAGTGACAACTTATTTCCCACTCTCCTCCCTCTAATTTCATAACATAACATATTGATATCAAAGGAAATTTGAAGGTTGACTGTTCTGCTTCAATTTTAGACCCTTCTTTATGCTACTTTTTTGTTGATATGTAATACCATAAGTGCTACTTATATTAAAATAATATTACTTAACACGCTATCCAATCATGTAGAACAGATCCAAAAGTGGGGAGGAAGAGATGAAAACGTTTTTTTATTTCGCACAGAAGAAATTTTTAGGAGCGCTGATCATCGTCGGGTCTATCCTGTGGATGTTTTCGTTTAGGGCAATTGCTGCAGACGAGCCCCTTTCAAAAAAGGAGGCTCAAAAACAGGTGATGTTGAATGAAATAGTGGTCACCGGTACCAGAACCCCGCATAGCCTAAAAGGCGTTCCGGTGGAAACAGCAGTAATCACCCGGAAGGATATCCAACGGAGTAATGCCCAAAATATTATGGGTGTGCTTAAAATGGTGCCAGGCATCTCTGTTGACTGTCATGACGACATCTTTGGCACCTATACCTGGCGTGCGAAAATGCGTGGCCTCAGCTTCAACGATGGATATGGTCTGATCCTTATCGATGGCCAGCGGGTTTTGGGGGCCGGCCAGAGTGGTGGAATGGGAGAGTACGGCGTTGGACTAAATCAGGTTCCTCTTGAAATGGTTGAAAGGATAGAGATTGTCAAAGGCCCCGGTTCCGCCCTTTATGGCAGTGATGCCATGGCAGGTGTTGTAAATATCATCACCAGGAGATCTCCTGACAAACCCTCTGGATGGGCTG
>JALSKY010000060.1 GCA_026988585.1 Deltaproteobacteria bacterium | reverse complement strand
CTTGATCGCCTCTCTTAACTCTGTCCAAGTCATATGAATACCTCCTGGAAGCATTCATAATACCGGACAGTTTATGTGTTAATACGGAGGACAATTTACTTGCTCGTAACACCTTTTAAAACCTGTCTTGACACAACCCTTATTGTGGACGAAAGAGGTCATTGATATCAACTGGATGATATCGTCAAAAATAGTGGAGAAAATCTTTCCCAAAATGGCTTTTATAGATATTGGAGGAGAAATGGATTCAGTTACCCCGAAAAACAAGGTTGTTCTTTTGGCATGTATGGCAGCATCCCTGCTGATAGTTCTGCTCTCTCTTTCAGGCTGCAGTGAAAAAAAACAGCCTGAGAAGGTGCCTGAAATCATAAGGCCGGTAAAGACTATGACTGTCAAAAGTTCGGAAGAGATACTCTCAAAGGGGTTTCCAGGCACAGTGAGGGCGTGGAAGAGAACCATCCTGTCCTTCAAGGTCTCAGGCCCGCTGGTTCAGCTCCCTGTAGAAGAAGGACAATTCGTACATGCAGGTGACCTGATAGCTCAGATAGACAAGAGAGATTATATCAATGCAGTGAAAGAGGCGAAGGCCCGCTACAGAGAGGCAGAGCAGCAATTCAACCGATACAAGGAGCTATATGCCAAACATCAGGTATCCAAAGCGGATTTCGACCGTTATCTTGCGGCCAGGGACGTTGCCAAGGCCAGACTGGAAGAGGCAATCAATGCCCTTTGCGATACCACTTTAACAGCACCTTTTGATGGCATGATCGCAAAAAGATATGTGGAAAACTACTATAAAGTAGATGCCAAAGAACCCATTGTAAACCTGCAGGACACATCGAGAATAGAGATCGTGGTAAACGTGCCGGAACTGGTTATGGCTGCCATAAAGGGCGGGGGTACCGCAAAGATAGTTGCCACATTTCAGGCCATTCCTGGCAAGGAGTTTCCCCTCTCTCTCAAGGAGTATGCTACAGAAGCAGATCCTGCCACCCATACCTATGAGGTGGTTTTCATCATGGACCAGCCATCTGAGGCCAACATACTGCCAGGGATGACTGCTACCGCCACTGCGTTCTACTCCCATGACAGAGGAAAAGAGGTGATTATCCCGGCCAATGCCGTACTGGATGCCCCCAAAAACAGACCGTATGTATGGATCTTTGATAAAAAATCAGGCCTGGTCAAGAAACGTTTTGTAGAGATTGGATCATTGAAGGATTCCGGGTTCATCCGCATCACTGATGGATTGCGTCCAGGTGATACGATAGTGATAGCCGGTGTGACTCAGCTCAGGGAGGGAATGAAGGCAAGACTTTGGGAAAAACAGAGAGAGGGAATCTAAGGCATGAATATAGCCGAATTTTCAATAAAAAAGAGTGTTATTACATGGACCATCACACTGGTGATGCTGGTCCTTGGATACATATCCTATGAAAAGCTTCCTAGGCTGGAAGATCCTGAGTTTGCCATCAAAGAGGCGGTAATCCTGACGCCTTATCCCGGAGCATCTCCCAGGGAAGTGCAGGAGGAGGTGACAGAACTCATTGAAAAGGCAGTTCAGGAGATGGGGCAGCTTAAAAGGGTTGAGTCCTACTCCTCCAGGGGCATGAGTATGGTTCATGTAATAATAAAGGATCAGTATCGCAAGGATGATCTGCCCCAGGTATGGGATGAGCTCAGGAGGCGCATGGAAGATTATGAAAAGGAGCTTCCTCCAGGTGCTGGTCCCATAACAGTCAACGATGATTTTGGTGATGTCTACGGTGTCTATTTTGCATTGGTGGGGGATGGGTACACCTTTGCAGAGCTCAAGGATGTAGCGGAGTTACTGCAGAGAGAACTGCTGGTGGTACAGGACGTAAAGAAAATAGAACTCTTTGGAGTACGCAAAGAGGCCATTTATGTCGAGATGTCCCGTACCAAAATGGCAGCCCTTGGGATCACCCAGACCGACATTTTCAACGCCTTGAAGGCAAAGAATATCGCAGTCGATGCAGGTCGCATCAAATTCGGGACCCAATACCTGGCCTTCAATCCCACAGGAGAATTCAAGTCTGAAAAGGATTTCGGCAATCTTTTTATTGCATCCAGAAATGGGAAGCTGATCTACCTCAAGGATGTAGCCAGTATAAGACGGGGATATGTAGATCCTCCTTCCAAGATACTCAGGGTAGATGGCAGGGAGGGAATAGGTATAGCAATCTCCACCGTACTTGGCGGCAATGCGGTAACCATGGGTAATGCCGTGCTGAAACGACTTGAAGAACTCAAGGAACAGATCCCCATAGGCATGGATCTGGTTGAAATATCCATGCAGTCCAAGTCTGTAACCAAGGCCATCAATGGTTTTGTAATCAATCTTCTGGAGGCCGTAGCCATTGTTATAGTGGTGCTTGCCATCTTCATGGGGCTCAGATCAGGACTTATCATCGGTTTCATCCTTGTTCTTACCATCGCAGCCACCTTTGTGGTGATGGGTTACTACAAGATAACCCTGGAGAGGATCTCTCTCGGGGCACTAATCATTGCCCTTGGCATGCTGGTGGACAATGCCATTGTAGTGGTGGATGGCATGAAGGTAAAGATGAAGCAGGGGATGGAAGGCCTTCAGGCTGCAAAGGAAGTGGTTGGACAAAACGCCATGCCTCTTCTTGCAGCTACTGCCGTGGCTATTATGGCCTTTGCATCCATTGGAGGGATGTCCAACTCCACCGGAGAATATTGTCAGTCACTGTACTATGTAATCCTAATCTCTCTCTCGCTCTCCTGGCTTACAGCAGTCACAACTACTCCGCTCATTACTTCCAAGTTCATCCTGGGCAAGAAAGACAGGCAACTCATTGAAAATGGAGAGGACCCTGAAGGATCCTATGGAGGGAAATTCTATCAGACATATCGTAACCTTTTGAATATAGCGATAAAGCAGAGATGGATAACCATCGGCATCGTTGCGGGACTTTTTGCCTTGTCGGTCTATGGATTCGGTTTTGCAAAGCAACTCTTTTTCCCTGCATCCACCAGGCCCCAGTTCATGGTGGAATGCTTTTTCCGGGAGGGGATACATATAGAGGAAACCAACCGTCAGGTAAAAAAGATAGAGGAATACCTGGCCAGACAGAAGGAGATAACCCAGGTGGCATCTGTAGTTGGCGGAGGCCACCCGCGATTCCTGTTAACCTACGGAACCCCTGTTGAGGCTGCCAACCAATACTGCAGCATTCTTGCGTCAGTTAAGGATTACCGGATCATCGACCAGATGGTAGCCAAAATCCAGGCAGACCTTGAAACCATGTTTCCTGATGTAAATATCAATGTAAAAAAGTTCAATCTTGGTCCTGCCAACGGCGGCAAGATTCAGCTCAGGATCAATGGACCTGACCCCGAGATGCTCAGGGCACTGGCTGACAAGGCCGTTGCTGTTTTCAGGGAGGCAAATGCCAAGGCAGTCCGCACCGAATGGGGAGAAAAGGTAAAGGTTCCAGTTCCATTGGTTGACGAACAGAGAGCCATGTCCCTTGGAATAACCAGGCCCATGGTAGCCCAAGCAATAGAGGCAACATTCTCTGGCAAACCTGTTGGGATTTACAGAGAGGGAATCAACCTTATTCCCATCATTGCCCGAGCACCAGAGAAAGAGCGGGACACCATAGAAGATTTGAGTGAAATCCAGATCTTCAGCCCAATGGCCAACAAATATGTACCAATTCTCCAGGTGTTAGATGGTCTGAAAACAGGCTGGGAAGATGCTCGCCTTTCCAGGTGGCATAGACGCCAGATGATCAA
>JALSKY010000059.1 GCA_026988585.1 Deltaproteobacteria bacterium | reverse complement strand
GATGGGAGGGAGGTCAGGATGGATCCGTCCCAATCCCTGTAAAAAAGCAGATTCCCGCCGTTATCTAAGGGAACCTCTTCCTGGAGATCAGAGTTATATACCGCCTCTGCAAACTGTTTTATGGCCTGTCTGGCATTATATCCCACAAAATCCTTGCGCTGTTTCAGCTTGTCCAGCTCTTCAAGAACAAATATGGGGATTACTACCGTATTATCTTCAAAGGCGAGGTATGCGGCAGGATCATTGATGAGCACACAGGTATCAAGAACGTAATATTTTTTCATCTGACTCCTTTTTACAACGGTTTTCCTGGAATCTTGTTTTTTATCAATATCTCTCTGAAATCAGGCATACCGCATGAGCAGCAATGGCCAGGCCCTCTCCTGTAAATCCCAGGCCTTCGGTGGTGGTAGCCTTGACATTTATCCGATCAGCAGGAACGCCAGCTGCAACACTGATATTTTTCTCCATCTCAGGGATATATGGCCGGAGCTTTGGGGCCTGGGCTACTATGGTTGAATCTATGTTGACGATGGAGAAACCTTTAGCTCTGATCTTATCACACACTGTATTGAGCAGTTTTAGACTGGAAACACCCTTGAAACCGGGATCGGAATCGGGAAAATGAAGACCTATGTCTCCAAGGGATGCTGCCCCAAGCAGGGCGTCACTGATGGCATGTAACAGCACATCTGCATCTGAATGGCCCAGGAGCCCAAGATGATATGGGATAGAAACGCCTCCCAGTATCAGATCGCGACCATCTACCAACCTGTGGACATCAAAACCATGTCCTGTTCTCATCTCACTCATAACTCACTATGGAAACAGTACCACTGCAGGAGTGTTCACTGCTCACTCTCTTGAGAGTGAAAAAGATCCCCTTTTTCTGCAAGAATCGGGGCAAGTGCCCTGGCCATTACCAGATCTGCCTTTGTGGTAACCTTGAAATTGAGGCTGGATGTTTCAGCTACAGCAGTGGTGACACCAATAAACTCCAGCAAAGCAGCTTCATCCGTTACCACCAGCCCCTGGGCCTCTGCCTGCTCCCTGGCCCTGACAAGGTCCTGTTTCCTGCATACCTGCGGCGTTTGTGCCCCAACGAGGTGACGGCGATCCAGTGTCCTGATGATGATATTGTCCTGGACCTCCTTGACCGTATCTGGAATAGGAACTCCTGCGATAGCGGCCCCAAATTCCCTGGCCATGATAATTGTAGAGCTGATCTGAGATGGTTGAATAAAAGGACGGGCTGCGTCATGCACAGCCACCCACTCAACATCCTTGCCACTGGCCTCCAGGCCCTTGGCCACAGATTCCTGTCTCGTGTGCCCCCCCTCCACAACAGTAGCCTCTACACCAATGGCATAATCCTTCACAGCCTGCTGACACACCTCAATATAGGCAGGATGGGCCACAACCACCAGTTCTACCACCTCCTGAACCCTTGAAAATGCCTCAATACTCCAGGCTATCATCGGTTTGCCCAAGAGGTCCAGAAACTGTTTAGGGGTTTCAAGACCCATCCTTGTACCAGATCCTGCAGCTGCAATAATGGCTGAAACCTGCATAACCTACTCCAACAATATTAAATTGCGGATCAATGAAAGTTCAGCCAAAGGATAATTGGTGAAAGGAGCTGTGTCCAGCCAGAAAGTGTTATCTGGCTATTCCAGACCAAGCCCCCTTCTCTTTTCAGTGATCCTTTGGTGGATCAGTTCTGCAGCCTTGAACGGATCCGGTTCTATGCAGAAACATGCACCTACCAGGTCATCCAATCCCTTTAAGGCAAGCTCAGCAACAGTCTGAGAACCTGTGATATTGGGCGGATGCCCCAAATGGGTATAAATTCCGGACGCTACTGCATAGGTCCCGATGGTTGCTGCCTTTTCCGAATACCATTCAGGTGATGAGGCAGCCAATGGCAGGTCCGAGATCTCCACTCCAAGCTCATTGGCCAGAAGTGCAGCGAGATGGAGTATTCTTGCATTGTCCACACAGCTACCCATGTGCAATACTGGTGGAATGCCCAGAGCATTGCATATCTCCTGCAGGCCAGGGCCTGCCATCTCTGCTGCCTGGGGCATGAGAAGCCCTCCCTTGCCAGCAGCCGTGGTAACGCATCCTGTAACTATCACAAGGATATCACGTTTGATAAGTTCCTTGGCAAGATTGAGATTGCAATAATCATGCTTGTATTTTGGATTATTACATCCGACAATGCCTACTGCGCCACGAATCTTTCCTGCCTTTATGGCTTCTATGAGAGGAGTAAGGCTGCCTCCCAAGGCACCAAGAAGGGCCTCTACTGAAAATCCAGTGGTTATCTCAACCGGTTCCGCAGGGATATCTACCCGATCCGGATTCCTCAGGGGATAACGCTCAATAGCCATCCTGACCATCTCCCGTGCCTGCTCTCCAGCCTTTTCCACATAAAAGGAGATATGCTCGGCCCCTGTAAACTTGGCCTTGTCTGCAGTTGTAACCATCTTTGTATGGTAACAGCTGCCAACCTGGACAAGACTTGGCATAATACACTGATAATCTACAATAATAAGCTCTACCGCCCCTGTAACTATGGCCAGTTCTGTCATGAGATGGTTGCCAGCCATTGGGATACCCTTGCGCATCAAAAGCTCATTACCTGTGCAGCAAAGACCGGCAAGATTGATGCCTTGTGCCCCCTTCTCCCTGGCAAGGGCTATCAGTTCCGGATCCTGAACAGCCTCCAAAATCTTTTCAGAAACGATGGGATTGTGGCCATGCACAAGTATATTGACCTGGTCTTCCTTGATGACACCAAGATTGACCCTGGACTTCTTGGGCATAGGGGTTCCAAAAAGGATATCTGATATCTCGGTTGCAATCATAGAGCCGGCCCATCCATCTGCAAGGCTCATCCTCATTCCATGTAGCAGGGTATTGGGGGCGTCGTTGTCACAGCCCATGTGGGTTCTGTGCATCATCTCGGCAATCTCCCTGTCCACTCCCCTGGGTATGATTCCAAGCCTCTGCCAGCGTTCTCTCTGGGCCTCCGGAACCCTTCTGACAAAGGCGACCTCATCTCGGATAGAGGCAAAACTCTGGAAAAACTCATCTGCAAGGAGCTTGGCCACCTGCATGGTATCAAGCCCTTCCGTGTCAATCCCAAGTTCTTCAGCAATCCTGACCAGCTTTTCGGTATCGGTTATCTGATATTCATCGGTCTTCCCATGGGCCACTGCATGAAATGCCTCGATACAATCCCTGCCATGGTCTGAATGACCAGCAGCCCCACCAGCCAGAAAACGGCCAAAATTCCTTGCAACGATTACATCTGCATCGGCACCGCATACACCCCTTGGGGCCTTTTTGGAGATCCGGCACGGCCCCATGGTACAGTTGCGGCAACAAACACCTGATTCTCCAAACTTGCAATGGGGAGTCTGTTGAACCAGTCTGTCCCAGGCGGTTTCCACCCCATCACGTTCCGCCTTTTCTATCATGCGTCTGGCATCCGGCCAGATGCTCATCTCGTCCAGTGACCGTTTTTCATTTTTTTTCATAATAAACCCCCTGCTAAAATTCTGCTCATGATTGATGTTGCAAGCAGAGACATGAATCAAGGAACAAACAGATCAGAAATTTAATCGAATAACTCGCAAAAAATAAGTATTCACACTATATTTTTCCATTTTAACACTTGTAATGCCTTTATCAAGCTTGTTAATGTAGAATTGACAGGTGCCTGCAGGCCCGACTCCAAACTGATACGGACAACAGCCCCGTTGATATAGTCAATCTCCGTAAA
>JALSKY010000058.1 GCA_026988585.1 Deltaproteobacteria bacterium | reverse complement strand
CAATCCGGCATCAAAAAAGAGAAGAGATCACCTGAAGAGGGCTGTAGATATCATTCTGGAATACCGGCGGCCTGACACCCCGGCAGCCATAGTGCAGGCAGCCTTCCGGAAGGAACAGAGAGCAGAGATAACCACACTGTCCGGTCTGAGAGAGGCATCACTGAACATGCAGAGTACGGTCATAATAGGGAATTCCCAGACCATGGTATGGAACGGCAAAATGATAACCCCAAGGGGTTATGGGGAGAAATATCAGCTCTGAACCCATGGTCCTGTCCCCTTCTCACCCCTATACAGAGAGTCACAAAAAAGGATCCACTGCACAGGGCAAGGGTAGTCAGATCTCCAGTACAGTACCGACACTGGCATGAAAGAAACGGTTGCCCAGGGCAGCCTGGAGCATTGAGGCTCTCTCAAGGCCAGTGCAGTGGGAGGCACCAAGGTGCTGCACCTCAAAGGCAGAGAGATGGTGCATTGTCTTTTCAAACTGCTCCTCTGTTGCAAAGCCGAGATGGGTCCCGCCCATGACAGTATGGATGGGACGTGAAGGAAACCTGTCTCTCACATGGGTGAGTATATTTATGATCCCTGCATGCGCACATCCCAGCAACACTACCAGCCCCTCAGAACTGTCTGCCACAAGGCTCAGATCATCATTCAACTCATCCTGCACCCAGTTGCCGGAACCATCCCTGATCATCATGTTGGGGTCAGGCAGCTCAAAATCGGTAACCCTGGGAATCTGGCTGATGATATGGATGCCAGGGGCAATCTGCTGAAAACCGGCGTGGAGATGAAAATCAGCACCAAGGGACTCCAGAAAACTCCGCCGGTAACGAATACCGATATAGCGGCTGGTCTCACGGTTTCTCCACCAGCGCTCAAGGAATATGTCAGGATGGGCATAAACCGGCATCTTTCCAGCAGACAGCAGACAGGCAGGAAGCCCTCCTGTATGATCGTAATGGCCGTGACTCAACACGATACAATCAACAGATGAGAGAGGACGCCTTAAAATCCTGCTGTTATTCTCTATACCCTGCCCCTGTCCGGTATCAAAGAGGAGGGACAAATCTTCGGTCTCTACCAATACTGACCAGCCATGCTCTCCAATGAGCCCAAACGGGCCTGAAACAGAATTTTCACAAAGAACTGTGAGCCTTAACCCCATTTTTTGTCCCTCCTCCTGCGTGGCCCTTGCTACCTGGAACCTGTTTCAGGGTCACCTGAATCCATTCCGTTACTGTCTATAACAATGTTTTTCCGTTCCCTTCTCTCCTCCTGTTCCATGAAATGGATGATACAGCTCTGCCTGTGCTGACAGAAATCCTTGGGATGGGGACAAAACGGACCATCCTTTATTTCCCTGTTGTCTTTCGCACAAAAGTAAAGCATAGTCATGGAAATCTTCCCTTTTGTCTATTATATAAAAAATAGAGACACCTGAACTGAGGTGTGGTTCATTTATAAAGCGGCTGTGCCAATATGGTTTGACTTTAGAACGGCCCAAATAGTTGTCAAGGAGTTTAGATGTGAAACCGAAAGAACGGATGGAAATCCCAAGACAGCATCCCAAGGAACTTCCAGTAGAGGAACGCATTACAAACTTTAACGAAATCGTACAGGGTTATGATGATGACACTGCCATGACCGAGGCCAACCGGTGTCTGCAGTGCAAAAAACCCTGGTGTATCAAGGGCTGTCCCATTCAGAACGATATTCCTGGATTTATCAAACTCCTTACCGAAGGAGATATAGAGGCAGCCTACTGGACCATCCGGAAGACCAGTTCTCTGCCTGCCATCTGTTCCAGAGTATGCCCCCATGAATTCCAGTGTGAAGGCCACTGTGTAAGGGGGAAAAAGGGAGAACCGGTTGCCATCGGTATGCTTGAGAGATACATATCCGACTGGATGTTAGCCAATAGGCCGGACAAAATAATCGAGCCATGTGCCATCCCCAAGGAGAAACGGGTTGCCATTGTCGGCACCGGACCTGCTGGAATGACTGTAGCCTACAACCTGGCCCGTGAAGGGTACAGGTGCACCATGTTTGACAATCTGCCTGTACTTGGAGGAATGCTCAGGATAGGAATCCCTGCCTACAGGCTGCCAAGGGAGGTTATAGACACGGAGTTTCATGCCCTGAAGAGCTGTGGCGTAGAGATCGTATCCAACATCACCATCGGAAAGGATAAGACCCTCAAGGATCTGGAGGAAGAGGGATTCTCTGCCATCTTCATCGGGGTTGGCGCACAGGAGAGCCGCAAGCTGGATATCCCTGGCGAGGATATGGAAGGCGTAATGCACGGTGTTGATTTTCTCCGGCGTTTCAACCTGGGTGAGGATATAAGGCTGGGCGACCGGGTTGTTATCGTTGGAGGCGGCAATGTCGCCATCGACTGTGCCCGCACTGCCTTGAGAACAGGATCCAAGGATGTTTTCATCATCTACAGGCGTACGGAAAAGGAGATGCCTGCGTCTGAGACCGAGATCAGACAGATGAAGGAGGAGGGGGTAGATATCCGTTTTCTTGTTGCACCAGTGGCCATACATGGCTCAAGCGGCAAACTTGAAAGCATCGAGTGTATTCAGATGGAGCTTGGAGAGCCTGATGAATCCGGCAGGCGGTCTCCTGTGCCAATAAAGGGGTCCAACTTCACAATTCAGGCGGATTCCGTAATACCTGCAGTCAGTCAAAGGGTAGAAACCACTGTCTGCAATGGCGTAGATCTCAAACTTACCCAGTGGGGCACGCTGGATGTAAATCCCGAGACACTGCAGACAAATATTCCGTATATCTTTGCAGGCGGAGATGATGTCCTCGGCCCCAAGACCGTAGCAAAAGCCGCATATCAAGGCAGAATTGCAGCAAAATCCATAATGGATTTTCTGGAAGGCCGTCTATAGCAAGAGGAAAAAACAGATCGGCAGCCCTTCCATCGAACGAAGGGCTGCTTCAAAAAAACAGCCCTTCAAAGGGCCATGGTAAAATCGGACGAAACAGATCATGTCACCATGATGTCCTCTCCTCTATTCTGCTTTTTTTCGTCAGAAAATTCTCAAATAGACCAAAGGATCAAGACACCCTTTTTGAGGTACCATTGAGACTGCAACCCAATCGCTGCCTTATACCATTAAAGACTTTCTCAGACCTGAAAAGAGATCCTTTACAGGCTGCTTCTACCTGAAAAAGATGTTATCCGTATTAAATCTGTTGAACATTCCGGTTTTTATCGCCCTGCTGCTCACCCCGCTCCTGCCAAGACCTGAGGCGCGGCTCTCCTTATCTCTTATCCTGGAAGTGGCAGCCTCCATCATCCTGGCCAACGCCTGTTTCCACCTTTCAACCACCATTCCGAATATCCCTCAAGGATCGCCTGAAGCAGTTGAAACATTTATCCTGTCCGGGCTTCTCCTCGCCCTGGTCTTCATATCCCTTGGCAACCGGCTTGGGGAGCAGCTCCATGAAGGCAAGAGCAGGCTGCCTGCCTGGATCGAATCCCTTTTCTGCCTTGCTCTTGGAATAATGGCCATCCTTTTCCTTGGAAATCTCCACTCGCCACTTCCTGTTATTGAAGGGCGGGATGCATTGCTTCTTAACCATTTAGATCCTTTATATCTTTTTCAACTGCTGCTCCTCACTTCTGCCCTCTATCTCCCATACCGGATAGAACAGTTCTGGCGCTCTCTTTCAGCGGCAAACAGGCAGGGCTTCAGATTTGCAGTTGCAGGACTTCTGCTGGCCTCCGGTTCTCTCATCTGGTTCGCCAGCTACAGCATGACATTTCTAAGACTCCTGCCTCACCACTTGCTCCTGCT
>JALSKY010000057.1 GCA_026988585.1 Deltaproteobacteria bacterium | reverse complement strand
TCTCTATCTGTTTCGGCTTGATCTCCTCCTTCTTTGGGAGCTTGATCTTCAGTACACCATTTTCATATTTTGCCTCGATCCTGTCTGCATCCACAGCAACTGGTATCCGGATGCTCCTGGTGAATGCTCCACGTCTGATCTCTACCCTGTGGAAGTTTTCATCCTTTTCTTCCTTTTCCTCTTTTCGTTCTCCCCTTATCACCAGGAGATCTCCCTGGAGGGAGACATCCATATCCTTGGGATCTATACCGGGGATATCTGCCTTTACCAGGATGGCATCCTTGGTCTCGGACAGGTCTATTGCAGGGAGCCATCCCCTCTCACTTCGGTTGGCCAACTGCCCCTTGTCTCCAAAAAAATCATCCAGCAGCCTGTCCATCTCGCTCTTCAGGGTAGAGAGCTCGGTTCCTATGGGTTTCCATGGTGCAAGTTCCAACATATCTATCACCTCCCTTGATTCTTAATGATTTCACATAATAAAAAGGCCTTATCTCTTTCTAAAAAAAAGATAAGGCCGGGAAGGTGATTGTCAAGAATTTGGAAGGCAGATCTGGATAGAGTTCCCCTGGAAAGCACCGGGGAACAGATCTGCCATGGCAATTGTAAACCGGGTTATCCGGTTACGCCTACAGCCTTCCTGAACTCGTCCAGTCCCATACGCTCTATCATCTTGCCAATACGTTCCCTCTTTTCTGCATTCTCCTTGTAATAGGTGATGATCCTGTCTGCCAGTTCCATGGCCTCTTCTGTAGAGAGGTCTTCAGCAATGAGATCTGCGAGCCTTGGCTTGGACGCAGCATTACCACCTGCCAGAATGGTCCACCCCTTCTTCTTGCCTATGAATCCCAGGTCCTTCACACCGGTCTCTGCACACTGGTTCTTACAGCCGGATACCCCGATCTTGAACTTGTTAGGGGTTTGCAGGCCATGATATTTCTTGTCCAGTTCCATTCCCAGACCTATGGCATCCTGCTGTCCAAGCTGGCAAAGGGTGGTGCCCGGGCAGACCTTGATGCTGCGGACACAGAGACCGACTGCAGCCCCTGGATCCATGCCAAGGTCCTTCCATGCCGCATCAATATCTTCCTCCTTGAAGCCTACCATTGCGATACGGCAGGCGCTGGTGAGCTTCAAGGCAGGCAGCTCATACTTCTCTGCAACCTCTGCGATCTTCTTGAGAAGCTCAGGGGTTACAAGCCCGCAAGGGATGTGGGGCACAATTGCATAACTCTTCTTGTCTCTCTGGAGCACAGCCCCTTTTTCACCCATTTTCAACATAGTTTGATCCTCCTGTTTATTTTTTAAGATATTAAATATAAAGTTAGTCCTATTTACACTATGGAATTTCCAGCGTCAAGGGGAAAAGATATTTTTTTACAGGAGACTCTCCAGATAAGAAGAGCCTGGTTTCAATTCCCTCATATCTTGACCATCTGTCTTGACGTGGCTATTCAAGCCTGGTAGCCAGATTGAAATGGCTTCCCTTGAAGGTAGAGGAGAGCCGGGAAAGGCCCTTGGGAAACCTCCTTGGCAGCCTGTATCCTTCTGGAAGATGGTCAAGATCCATGATCCAGGTTGTGAGGCCAAGCTGAAACAGCTCCTTGTAGAGCCCCAGGGCAGAATAGGGCCTATCACTGTGGAGCAGTCCTGTATCTCCCTGATATCTCCACCACTGTTTTTCTCCCCTGCTGCTGATTACCTGCCTGTTTTGTCCATATATCCTGTGATTTACCCTGGACGTAAAGAGGGGAATAAAACCAAAACCTTGTAGGAGCAGGGCTCCGTGATATCTTCTTCTTAATGCCCTTATATTTTCCATGTCTGTTTCAATGGATATGCACGGCTGTCTGATACCCATCTGCCTTGCAGCCTCTATGGCACAGGAGTTGAGCAGGTTTAGCTGATAGCTGCCATACAGTATAGGGAGTTTGAGATCATGCCGCCTCCTGCGGTGGTCAGGCCTGGGAAACAGGGCAAGGTGACCGATATTGGATACCTGGAACTGAAAATGTCCCTGCTCTATAAGTCCCCGGATGGTGCGCTTGGTCCACGGAACCCGATCAGGATAGATCACCGGATCTATGGCCCAGATCACCTGATCCCTATGTATTCGTATTCTCCTCATAGATGAAAATTCCCTTATGTTTTTGGCATTCAATGGGATGAGAAACCCGGCGATCTGTACTCCTTTCTGAGCTGCAAGTTCCGCTGCCTGACTCAGATCAGAAACCCGGATCAGGAGCTGATAGCTCTCTCCACGGGATGCGCCGACATAAGGGGTGTTCTGCCTGCCGGCCATAATATGCCAGATCTCCCTGGCCTTTTCTCCTGCCTCTTCTGTCAGCATTGATCTCCTGCTCCTATCCATGGATAGGATATTGATATCCTTGCCTGATGATATACGGGCAGCCAATGGCCGCGATGAGGTGCGATAAAAGAGAATCTTTCCGTTTCTGTGTCGGTTGACCTGCTGCAGGAACTCCTGGTCAGGTGCCGGCTCTACCACTATTCTGAGGGGAGACCCTGAGACCGGTTTCCTGCTTACAATCTTGGCATTGTGCTGGATATCACACCAGGGGAGTACCATTCTTATCCTGTCTCCAGGTTCGAGGCTGCTCCCTTTTCTAAGATTCAGCTCCATTGAGATCTTTTGCTGGGTGGAGACAATATCTCCGGTGCCGAGATAGATGCCGGCTGCAGAGGCCCTGCCTGGTGATATGCCCCCTGTTCCCTTGGGATCTGAAAGGAATCCTGTGGAAAGATGTCGCCCACCGGCGTTTTTTACCATGGCCATGGCCTGGGCCAGGAGTTCCTGTTCCTGGGTGGCGTCATTACAGTCCATGACCATCCTGTAGGCCTTGACCACTGAATAGACATATTCCGCTGGCTTTAGCCGTCCCTCTATCTTGAAGGATGTAACCCCTGAATTTTTTAACTGGGAGACCAGCTCCAGTCCACACAGGTCACTCATGGAAAACCATGCTCCTTCCCTCTCTCCCCAGCGGTAACGGCGCCTGCATGGCTGGACACATCGTCCCCTCATGCTGGATTTGCCCCCATGAAAGCTGGAGAACAGGCAAAGGCCTGAGATGGAGAAACAGAGTGCTCCATGGATAAAGATCTCGGTTTCTATGGATGAAGCAGCAGCAATTCGTCTTATCTCCTGTAGTGTGAGCTCACGGGCAAGCACGGCCCGGGAAAAACCCAGTGCCGCCGCTGTTTCAGTGCCTGTCTGGTTATGGATCCCCATGAGGGTGCTGGCATGAAGCCGCAGATCAGGAAAGTGGTCCCGGCAGATTTTGAGGACTCCGAGATCCTGGATGATCAGGGCATCTACGCCAATCATATCCAGGCCTGCCAGGAGTTCCAGAACGCTCTTCAGCTCATCCTCCTTTACCAGGCTGTTCAGGGCAATGAACAGTTTTTTGTCAGCAGCGTGGGCAATGGAGAGCATCTCTTCAATATCCCACAGAGAGAAGTTGCTGCCGTATGACCTGGCGTTTAGCCTGCCTGCCCCGGCATAGACTGCATCTGCACCTGCATCTATGGCTGCATGGAAGGAATCCATGGATCCTGCAGGCGCCAGGAGTTCAGGCAGAAAGTTCTGTTTTTCTACTGTTCTGGTCCGCAGATGCTGGCCCTTGCCTTGGCAGGCTGTAGGACTTTTTTTCTTTTTTATACGCCTCTGTTTCCTCTTTTTGCCTTTCGGGTTGCCCTTTTTCATAGCTGTTGACTCTGCTCAACTCTTTCCTGCATCTTTTGGGATAATTGATTCGGCTTTTCACCATACTATAAAACTGTTAAAAAGAGCAGCACCATAAGG
>JALSKY010000056.1 GCA_026988585.1 Deltaproteobacteria bacterium | reverse complement strand
GTGGACATCTGCAGAGAATGGGGGCAAGAGAGATCCCCAGAAAGGAGTTCCTGGGGATCCTGCAACATTATGCCAGCGCTGAAAAGCTGTTCTGATTGCCAACCGTCATGGTTTTTGCATAACTGAACCCTTAGATACTATCTGCCTTCCATCATCGCGGAGATATCTTCATCCACATCGCCAATCTGTTTTATGTCAAAGTTTTCCACAAGTACCTTGAGGACATTGGGTGAGACAAAGGCCGGCAAGGTTGGGCCAAGCCTGATCCCTTTGAATCCCAGGTATAAAAGGGCCAGCAGGACTGCAACTGCTTTCTGTTCATACCAGCCAATATCAAAGGATATGGGCAGATCGTTGATATCATCCAGTTCAAAGACCTCCTTCAGCTTCATGGCTATCACTGCAAGGGAGTAGCTGTCGTTACACTGTCCGGCATCCAGGATTCTGGGAATACCGCCGATATCCCCCAGGTTCAGCTTGTTATATCTGTATTTGGCACAGCCTGCAGTGAGGATCACAGTGTCTTTCGGAAGACGTTTGGCAACCTCGGTGAAATATTCCCTGGACTTGTGTCTTCCATCACATCCTGCCATGACGATGAATCTCTTGATTGCACCCGATTTTACAGCCTCCACCACCTTGTCCGCCAGTGCCAGGACCTGGTTGTGGGCAAATCCTCCAATGATGGTTCCCTGCTCCAGTTCCTTTGGTGGGTTGCACCCTTTGGCCATCTCTATGATCTCGCTGAAGTCCTTGCTGCCACCATCAGGTCTGTCTGGTATATGTTTTGCTCCAGGATAGCTGACAACACCGGTGGTAAACAGTCTGGAGAGATAGGTGTTGTCTTTTTTAAGCGGCACGAGACAGTTTGTGGTCAGGAGAATGGGGCCATTGAATGATTCGAACTCCTCATTCTGATGCCACCAGGAGCTGCCGTAGTTACCCTTTAGATGATCATATTTCTTGAAAGCTGGATAGGCATTGGCGGGCAGCATCTCGCCATGGGTATAGATATCTATTCCGCTCTCCTTGCTCTGTTCCAGGAGTTCCTCCATATCCTTAAGGTCATGGCCGCTTATGAGAATTCCTGGACGGGTGCCTACCCCGATATTGACCTCTGTGATCTCAGGGTGGCCATAGGCTGAGGTGTTTGCCTCGTCCAGCAGGGCCATGGTGTTGACAGAAAATTCTCCCGCCTTCATTACCATGGCAATCATCTCATCTGTGGAGAGCTGTTTTGTGGTGGAGGCCAGGGCTTCCATGATGAAACCATAGATTTCATCCTTTTCCTTGCCGAGCATGGCAGCATGTTCAGCATAAGCTGCCATCCCCTTGACACCGATGATAAGGAGTTCCCTCAGGGAGCGCTGATCTTCATCTTCTGTCGCCAGGATTCGGACCTGTTCTGAAAAGGCCTTGTTCATAATATCCTGCGGATCTTTTGGGGTCCAGATTGCGCAATCAGGCAGATCTGTCAGAGGTTTTCCTGTCTTTTCCTCGACCTTTTTCCTGAGGGCATCCCGAATTGCAACCGCCTTATGGATATCTTCAATGAATCTGTCATCATCCCAGCCGGCATTGGTAATGGTTGCGAACAGGCCCTTGCAGACAAAAAGTCCTGTCTCCCTGTCCAGGATTCCCTGTTCAGCAGCCTTTTCCCCATAAATTGCGATCCCTTTCATCACATAGATCAGTAAATCCTGTAGATCTGCCGTGGTTTCAGGCTTGCCACAAAATCCTTTCTTGGTGCATCCCTTGTTTTGAATAGTTTCCTGACACTGAAAACAGAACATGGTGTTTCCTCCTATGGTTAATATTTGAGATAAAAAATATCCTTAATGTTTGTTGTTGTCCTTGTCATAAGTCAAATCTCTCACCTTTTTCCATGCGTCACAGCATTTTCTTGAAGGTGTTGGGATTTCATCCCACCTTTGAAATGGAAGTGGGAATTTATTTCAGATTCCACACGAAATATGGCTGAATAAATTGCTTCTCACTGCTTTCTCCATATCTTGTGGTCGCTCTTTTGTTCTGCACATTATATGGCAGTAATAGCCTTTTTTTGACAGGAGTTTTCCATTTATTTTCAATGAGATTTCAAGGGAGTGACATTTTTTGACCCTTGACACAGTGGTTTTGCTTCCCATATAGTGGAACGTAGTGGGGTAAAGTGGCATAAAGGGGGTTAGCTTCCCATGTTTAGGGGTACGTCCTCCCATAACCTGGATGCCAAGGGTCGTCTGAGCATTCCAGCAAGATTCAGGGAGGCATTGAAAACCAGTTCTGACAGCAGGCTTGTGGTGACCAATTTGCCATATTGCCTCACTGCGTACCCCATGGAGACCTGGCGCGCCATAGAGAAGATGTTTTCCAAATATATCGCCGGGCCCTCCAAGATGCTGGCCCTGAAGCGCTATCTCATTGGTTCTGCTGTGGATTGTAATCTGGACAGGCAGGGCAGGATATTGTTGCCGGCACATCTCAGGAAACAGGCTGGCCTGGAAAAGAGTGTGGTTCTGGTAGGGCTTGGAGAGAATTTCGAGATCTGGAACCCTGACTCCTATTACCAGCAGCATGAGATGGTCAACGAGAACTTCGATCAGTTGAATGATGAGATCTCAAAAGAGTTCGGTATTGACTTTGGATATCGCAGACCTTCATGAGCCGGTGCTCCTTCAGGAAGTACTGGAATTTTTATCGCCTGAGCCAGGAGGCGTAATCGTTGATGCCACCCTTGGGATGGGTGGGCATAGTCAGGCAATACTGGAACGGTTTCCAGAGATTGCACACCTCATCGGGATGGACAGGGATGCAGATGCCCTGGCCCTGGCATCTGAAAGACTTTCCCCCTGGAGGGAAAAGATTACCTTTTTTCACGCAAACTTTTCAGATCTCTCTGATCTGGTTCAGGCTGAAAGGCTTGGGCCAGTGGATGGAGTTCTCATGGATCTGGGAATTTCATCCTTCCAGATAGAGAAGAGCGGTCGCGGATTTTCATTCAGGAAGGATGAACCCCTGGATATGCGGATGAACAGCTCAACATCTATAACAGCAGCAGACCTGGTGAACCAGCTTCCTGAGGAGAAGCTGCAGGAGATCCTGCTCTATTACGGAGAAGAAAGATGGGCCGCCAAGATCGCTGCTGCCATTGGAAAGATCCGGAAGGAATCACCCATAATCACATCAAGGCAACTGGCGAGCCTGGTGGAACAGGCAATCCCCAGGAGATTCCATCCCAAGAGGATTCATCCTGCCACCAAGACCTTTCAGGCCATAAGAATAGCTGTGAATAGGGAGTTTGAAAACCTGAAAAAGGCCCTGACAGAGATTCCTGAGATATTGAAGGCGGGTGCAAGATTTCTGGTCATCTCTTTCCACTCCATAGAGGACCGGATGATCAAGCAGGCCTTCAAAGAGGATGAACGGCTCAATGTGCTGACAAAGCGTCCTGTTACACCAAGTAAGAGTGAGGTGGATCTTAATCCAAGATCCAGAAGCGCAAAGCTGAGAGTTGCTGAGAAAGTAACGTGAACCGGGTGGTGATATCCCACCATGAATAAAGGAACAAGAGAGGAGCTCTTGATATGACAACAAAAACCGCAACGCTGAGGATGCCGCGCCGGAGGACCTATCCCGCAGCTACTCCAAGGAGGCGCAGGAAGAGCAGGGCTGTCTCCAGTGGAGAGCTGATCTCTTTCAAGACCATTGCAGCTGTAGCCGTACTGGTATTGCTCCTTGTTGCAGCCGGGCTCACAAGTTGGAAGGTCAGAGAAGTAGCCACGCAACTGGAATCGTTCCAGGCAGACTATCAGCAGGAGATGACAGAAC
>JALSKY010000055.1 GCA_026988585.1 Deltaproteobacteria bacterium | reverse complement strand
TGGACAGGAAAAGAGGCAGCGGATAGCAGTGATGCGCGCCTCTGATGCGGAATCCATAAACAGGGCGGTGCTTTTTCACGATCCGGGGAATCCTGTAGAGTACAGGGTCAACTGGTATCCTGCCAGGGGCAACCCTGTCAAGGGAGAGTGGCAGGTGTTGGATGGCTCATATCTGGTATTGACACCACCAGAACAGCAATAGAACGGCTGGTTAACAAAAGGAGGAAGGTTATGACAAGAAGGATCGGCCTTTTCAGTTTTATCTTTTCACTTCTGTTCATCTGCTTCATCTGTCCCAAACACTCTTCAGCAGCACCGAAGTTTGATATCGGTAAGTTGAAACCTGCAAAGATAGACAAAACCCTGATACAGAAGGTGCCAACTGTGCCTCCCAGGGATGCTGTAAAGGAGATCGGTGGGATTCAGTATGGCAAACACATAGACATCACCCTGAAGAATGGCAATGTAGTGCGCTGTTTACCTGCTGCCACCAATGATCCAAATCGTCCATCAAAAAATTATTACTATCTTCCCACCAGTCCAAGGGTTGCAAGGGGGCCGGACGGGGTGCCGAAATTTTCACTGATCCGGTTCGTTACAGACAAGACCAAGGAGGCTGGCGGGGTTGACGGGGCAATAATCCACTTTTTGGCGGAATATGGGCTGACCCCAAAAGAGAAGCAGGAATTGAAGATGGCCCTGCGGAAGATGGTACCTGGCGCTGTGCTCAAAGGAGCCGTACCCCTGGAGGTGGAGGCTGAAGGCAACAGTTTCTACATCGTCTCTGCTGTCCTGAACAACAAGGGAGGTTTTACATCAAACCTGGTAACCAGCGGCAAGGCCCCTGTCATGGAGGGGCAGAAAGTGGCAGCGGCTGCCAGGCTGGATTCTTACGGGGCTACCTTGCTGGCCAAGAGCCTGGAGATGCCTACATCGGATATCTCTGTAGTGTTTGATCTCAAGTATGTGGTCAAACTCCCGGCTTATGATATCAAGGTTACAATTGATTATGAAACCTTTAACACTATTCAGGAGAAATATACCCATACCCGAGAGAAGAAGACCAAGCGTAAATCTTACTGGGATCCCAAATGGTATAATATCTTCAATAGAAGCTCCAAGAATGAGGTGGTCAGCCTGACAGAGAAGGAACAGCGTAATTTTGTTGATTTTCTCAAAGAGAGTGGCGTGGTCACCTTTGAATATAACCAGCATGTGCCTGAGGCAAACAAAAAGATTGTGGAGGGCGGTCTATACAAGCTGGTGTTGGAATCTTTCTTTGATATGCAGAGGCGTTTTGGGACTCCACCATCTGAGGAAACAGCAGGGAATGAAGATAGTGGCAAGGATGCCAAGAACAGGGAGGATGTCAGGCGCAGAGAGGCTGCATCTGCCAGGAAGTACACCTATACCATGTTCAAGCGGAAGAATATCACCAGAAAATCCAAGCAGACCCTCTGGCTCAAAGAGAGTATTGCCCGGTATGAGTATTTTTCCATGACCGGGAATGTGGGGGGATGGTACAAGAAGTTCAAGAATGATCCAAAGCTGGTAGCTGAGGTAAACCTGGATGATCCCTTTTTCCAGCGCAGGGAGATGCGTTTTGTCATAGACAACGAGACCTATGACATATTCAAGAATGTGGTCAACTATGCCACCATCCAGGTGCGGGTCCCCCGAAAGGGACAGCGTCCCTTCATAGATGAGGTGACCATTGACAGGAAGTACCTGGAACAGAATGGCCAGACAGCAACTCTCACCTACGCCCGCATGGGAGACGATGCCCAGACCTACCAGTATGCGGTGCAGTGGAGCCTCAGGGGTGGGCATCTCTATCCATCTGTTCCCAAATGGCAGAATGGGGATCTGATGGCTGTTACACTGGCTGCTCCAATCACCCCTATGACCGTAGAGGCAGAGGCAGATCTGGATGAGCTGTCAGAGCTTGGAGTTGCCAGGGTGAGTGTTGAACTGAAATACAAGAGATTTGGCAGGGTATATCATGACAGGAAGGGGTTGGCCCTCTCTCCTGCCCTTGGTGATCCCATTGCATCCAAGACCATCTACCATGACCGGAATGATAACCGGATCCAGTACCGGCTGGTATTTCATCACAAGAAACTGGGAAAGGTTGTAGGCGAGTGGTCAACCATGGATGGTGCCTATGTGTTCTGCTCCCCTTCAGCAGCAGTGGTGGAGAAGCTGAAGGGCATGCTCTGACAGGTGTACCGGCAAGGGAGCTTCGCCTCATCTCTACTTTGCAGGCCTTGCATAAAAACAGAAAAGAGCTGTTTCTGCAGGGCCTGCAAGACATTACACGGTATTATCCCTTCTCTTTCCTGTTCAAGGGTTTCTGCCCTGCAGCAAGGAATACGGGGTATCTCCTCATCTCTCCCTCTCTGATCTCCTTTTCCATCTCATAGGCTGTTGCTGCTGTGGTGCGGTCCAGGCCGCATCTCTGCATGGTCTCCATGATCCATGACCGGTGAAACCCATGATGCGGCACCTCGATCTCCCGGTTGTGAAAACTTCCATCCTCCCTGTCGAGATCTGCAATGGCAAGCCAGCCACCAGGAAGGAGAAGGGTTGAAAAGGTCTCTATAAGCCCTGCAGCGTCTTCTATATGGTGCAAGGTCATGCTGGTGAAGATCAGATGAAATTTTCCGATTCCATCCAGGAGTTCCTGCGTTGGTGTTGAAAGGTCTGCCTGGAGTGTGGATATGTTCCTGATCCCCTGCTGCTCCAGCTTTTGTTCCAGCATCTCCAGCATCTTGCCTGAGGTGTCAACAGCCAAGATCTCTTTCAGTTTCTGGGAGAGGGCAACCGATACCAGCCCGGTGCCGCACCCATATTCCATTGCCCTCATCTCCTTGGACAGGGGAGCCTGCTCTCTGATGGCCTGTGCCACCCTCCTTGCCATGCGGACCCTCCCGGGTTTTTCGTCCCAGGATGCAGCCGCCTCATCAAAAATGGATCTTGCGGATCTTTCCATATCGGTATCCTCCTGGATTTCTCACACCTTTATTCCGGTGAGACTGTGTTGAGATATGCAGTTATGACCTGAATTCAGTTCATCCTAAAGGTGAAATTTAATCTTCAACAGATGCTTCAGGCAGTTTAGGCTGCAAGGAGTTCATGTTTCACTGAAGCCGTTTTTTGCCGGGCAGTTGACAAGGCACGTCTGTGTGTCCTATGCCCCAGTTCTTCGGCAAGGTTGTGAGCCCTATAATCCGGGATTATGCTCTGCATCTGTTTTGCATGATCTGGTATGATATGCAGGATGTCAATGGGGTGTTGCACTATTTCATCTGCACAGATGGAAAGTCGATATGTTCTTAAAGTGCCTGCTCCTGTTGGCTCATGGCCCAGGCCACTATCAAAATACTGGAGAAAAACAATGAACCGTCTTGTAATAATTTTTCTGTTTCTCTGTGCAGCCGCAGCCGGAACATGGTTCTGGTATTCCAGCAGCAGACAGGCAGCGAAGGTGGAGGCAGCCAACTTTGCTGAATATCTTCCCAGGGATACCCTGATGGTGATCAGTTTTCGGGATCTCAACGGTTTTTTGCAGCATGCCCCGAAAACCGCCATTGGAAGGGCAGCAAGCAGGATTGGAGATAATGGGCATGGCAACAGTGTTGGCAGGGCTGAAACTCCGGTAAAAGGCAGTGAAGAGGCAGGGCAGGGTGTACCGTCCGGGCTCGCCAACTTCTGGGACCTGGTAAATGACCCGGTATTCAAGGTGTTGGCCGGAGACGATTTTGAGCTGGCTATTCTGAACATGGATCCTGACAGGGTGTGGGAGGAGCCGGAAAAGACTGTGGAATCATCTGTCCTGGCCCTGGCAACCCTG
>JALSKY010000054.1 GCA_026988585.1 Deltaproteobacteria bacterium | reverse complement strand
TATGGCAATGCTGTCCTGGATGATAATGGTGATTTCATAAAGGAGCCTGGCAAGGGGGTTACTGAAGAACTCTGGCAGGAGATGAAGGCTTATGCTGAGGAGCGAGGCTGGAAAGGGGGCGCATACAAGAAACTGAATCTCCCGTTTGAAAACAAGATTATGGGCCAGCCTGAAGAGATACGCCAGCGTATGGCAGATGGCGTGGAGGAATTCACCTATAACCTTCTGGCTAATGTGTTCAATGCCGCTGATACCGCTCCCATTGCAATGGATGTAATAGTTGAGGCTGGTTCCTATGATGTAGGGCCAAAGGCCTCTCGGATTGAAGATCCGGCAGAATGGACGCCTGAAAAGATAAGGGAGAAGGCTGCTCTCATCACAAGTGATAAGGGTCCTGAAGGGGATTTCGATGACTAATTTCTGTTGTTCGTAGCAGGAGATGGCTTCATCCTGCAGGTAATAGGCGGTCATAATTGGCCGCCTTTTGTTTTGTCCCTTCTTTAATAGTATTGAGTGAGATAATATGCGAATTACCGGAGGAGTTTTGCGGGGCAGACGTATATCTGCACCACGCGGCTTACAGGTTAGACCAACAACTGATAGGGTACGGGAGTCCATGTTTCAGATAGCCTGGACCCGTTTTGGACAACCCAAAGAGGGGGCGGTGGTACTGGACCTGTTTGCCGGTTCTGGCATTCTTGGACTGGAGGCCCTCTCCAGGGGAGCTGACCGTTCTGTGTTTGTAGATCGTTCAAGGATAGCTCTGAACTCTGTCCTGAAAAACAGTGCCATTTTGGGTGATGAGAAACAGATCTTCCTAATTCTGAAAAATATCTCCGGCGGAGAAAGGTGTTTCCGTTTTTTTTGTGACTTGAAGAACCGTTTCGGAGAATTTCATCTGATTTTTATGGATCCCCCTTACGGAAAGGGTTTCATAGAGCCGGTGTGTCAGGGAATTTGTGATTCCGGGATACTGGCTCCTGAAGGGGTGGTTATTGCAGAGGCAGGTGCCCGGGAGTTATTACCTCCATCTTTTGTGTCAGAAGCAGTAACTCATTCTGAGGGTGACAATCATATGCCAAACCGTTCTCTTTGTATCTCAGATGAGAGAATTTATGGTCAGACAAGGCTATTTTTCCTCACAAGATGCAGTGGAAACCATAGAACCCGATTAGATGGCAAGGGGCAGCGAGCATCGTCAACTATCTGAAATTTCTTAGAGGAGTGTAAATCCTATGGGTGGAACTATAGTTTATCCGGGAACATTTGATCCCATAACCAACGGCCATGTGGATCTGATCAAGAGGGCCCTAAAACTTTTTGATCGGGTTATAGTGGCAGTAGGTGTTCATCCAGGAAAGAAACCCCTGTTCAACTGTGATGAACGGGTAGAGATGATTCGGATGACTGTGGGACAGTTACCCAATGTAGAGGTGGAAAAATTTCATGGCCTCCTGGTCAATTTTGCCAAGGAGAGGGGGGCCAAGACAATCCTTCGGGGATTGAGGGCAGTTTCTGATTTTGAATATGAACTCCAACGGGCAATAATGAACCGTAAACTGGACAGGGATGTGGAGACGGTCTTCCTTATGACCGGATTTCGCTATATATTTGTCAGCTCCACTATAGTCAAGGAGGCTGCCCAGTTTGGGGGAAGCCTGGATGGGCTGGTGCCTCCCCTGGTGGAGGAACGGATACGCCAGAAGTTCAGAGAGAGAATCAAGGGGTGAACCGGGAGTTTCTGCCTGGATTATGCCAGCCCAAGATCCTTTTCCCCGAATATCTCAGCACTGAATATCAGTATCTGTGTGGACGGATCCTGCCAGCATCCCGGTGACATCCCTGCCTTGATGCAGGTCTGATCCAGAAAGGTATAACGGTCCCAGCCATATTCAGTAGCCACCTGTGGCAGCAATACCCCCCTGTATGGACCGTTTATGACATAGATGCCGTGTCTTCCCACCTCTATCTCTTCTATATCTTTTATGGGCCTTAGCGGAGTCAGGGCAGAGATCTCTATATCTATCTCAGAAAATTCATGGGGGGCCAGTGGCTGAAATCTTGGGTCGTTGAAGGCTGCTGATATGGCCATCTCCGCCACGGTCTGATAGAGCGGGTTAGGGGATGTGAAATTACCGATGCATCCCCTGAGCTGGCCATGTTTGTGCAGGGTAACAAAGGCTCCCCTTGGCTCCAGCAGGGCTGCGCTGCTGATCTGTGGCAGCTGCATTGCTCGACCTTCCAGCTGGCTCTTTATCGCCTCTCTCGCTATCTGAAGAAGCATTATTTTCTCTTGTCTGGAAAGATTGTTCTCTCCCATAATATCTACTCCCCTGATTAACCTGATTTTGTTGATGGTATCGATTCCTTTTGAGTTTTCCACTCCCTTTTAATATAATCATTGAAATTCGTTGCCAAGGGGGATGTCTCCCAGGCTTGAGAAGAGAACCCGCTATGAAAATGCCAGAATATTTCAAAACTGTAATAGACTTCATAAATCAGATCTTCCTGCCAGGAACGGTCCTCTACTATTCGGTCTGGTCTCTTGTACTTGCAGTTGTCTCAGTAACTATCTATCTCGTTATGAAGAGGCTCATTCTCCGGTTTGTTCATGCAGCCTTTCTGCGTAGCAGCGGCAAATGGGATGATCTTCTGGTGGAGCATGGTGTCCTTAGTCCTGTTGCCCTTCTGGCTCCGGCTATCTTTCTGCACAACGCCTTCAAATATCTGCCGAGTTTTCCTGAGTTTTTAACTCACCTCTTTTATCCATTCGTGCTTTTCATCATGGCCCTGACTCTGGACAGGCTAATGTCTGTAGGGGTGGCCATATATGAGCGCTATCCAGTGGCACAGCGGTATCCCATCCGGGGATATGTCCAGATCGTCAAGATAGTTCTCTATCTTGCTGTAGCCATAATTATTGTTTGTTATCTTCTCGGACAGTCTCCCTGGGCCTTCCTGTCTGGTCTTGGTGCTCTTACTGCCCTTATTTTACTGATTTTCAAGGATACCATCCTCTCCTTTGTTGCGAGTGTTCAGATAGTGATGAATGATCTTGTAAGGGTTGGAGACTGGATAGAGGTACCCCAGTACAATGCAGATGGTGATGTGATAGAGATCGCTCTTTATACCATCAAGGTTCAGAACTGGGACAAGACTATAACCACCATCCCTACCTACAAACTCATAGAGGGGTCCTTCAAAAACTGGCGTGGAATGAAGCAGGCAGGAGGCAGACGCATCAAGCGCTCTGTGCTGATAGATAAGAGATCCATCCGTTTTCTGTCAGAGAAGGATATAGAGAGGCTCAGAAAGATCCAGATTCTCAAGCCCTATATAGATGCCAAGCTCAAGGAGCTCGATGAATATAACAGGGTCCATGATATAGATGACTCGGTCCTGGTAAATGGGAGACGGATGACCAATATAGGGACCTTTCGTGCCTATCTGGTGGAGTATCTGAAACAACATCCCAAGATAAGAAAGGATATGACCTTTCTTGTAAGGCAACTTCCTCCATCTCCAGATGGTCTTCCTCTGGAGATATATGTCTTTAGCAGGGATATCGTTTGGGCAAATTACGAAGCGATTCAGGCCGATATATTCGATCATCTGCTGGCCTGCGTGCCGGAATTTGGCCTGCGTGTGTATCAAAGGCCATCTGGTAATGATATAGAGTTGTTGAGTAGTTTTATTACGGAAGATACAGGAGATTCCGTGTAGAACCGATAGAGTGTTAGCAACAAATAGAGTTGACCAGGGGCTGGACACCCTTTATCATTTTAAAAAAATAGCGTTTTACCTCAGGTGTACGGGAAGTCCGGTGAAAGTCCGGCGCTGGCCCGCAACCGTAAGCGGGGACGAAGGCTGCAATCATGCCACTGTGACACTGCCTGTCATGGGAAGGCGCAGCCAGAGGATGATCCGCAAGCCGGGAGACC